>NZ_JAUZUU010000028.1:0-18815 GCF_031844225.1 Acinetobacter sp. RRD8 | reverse complement strand
ATTACCAAAATTCACCTTCCCAGGTGGTTCTTTGATTGGTGATGATGCCGGCTTCCTGAACTTTGCCAAGATCAAGGGTTCACATACTGCGATGAAATCCGGCATGCTCTGCGGTGAAGCGGTGTTTGAAGCGATTGCTGCTGGTGTAGAAAAAGGCGGTGATCTGGCGGTGGCGCGTGTAGTGGAAGGCGAAGATTTCTTTGTCAAAGAACTGACTGCTTATACCGACAAGTTTAACAACAGCTGGCTGAAAGAAGAGCTGTATAACTCGCGTAACTTTGGCCCGGCAATGCACAAGTTCGGTCAATGGATCGGGGGTGCCTTTAACTTTATCGACCAGAACGTGTTTAAAGTGCCATTTACCCTGCACGATCTGGTTCAGGATCATGCTGCGTTGAAAACCCAGGCGGCTGAAAGCTTCAAGCCAAACTATCCAAAACCGGATGGCAAGCTGACCTTTGACCGTCTGTCTTCAGTGTTTGTCTCGAATACGGTCCATGAAGAAAACCAGCCAGCGCATCTGAAACTCACCGATGCCTCTATTCCGGTGGAAGTGAACCTGCCGAAATGGGATGAGCCTGCACAGCGTTACTGCCCGGCAGGTGTTTATGAAATCATGGAAAATAATGACGGTTCGAAACGCTTCCAGATCAATGCAGCCAACTGTGTGCACTGCAAGACCTGTGACATTAAGGACCCTTCCCAGAACATCACCTGGGTGACACCGGAAGGTGGTGGTGGTCCGAATTACCCGAATATGTAAGGTAATTCCTGTGAATGAGAAAAATACATCTATTTCTCACATTCATATACCCACTCTTGAAGCAGTTAGTATTAACACTTCACTTTAATTTTTTAGGTAATTCCAGTTCCCTCGGGAGCTGGGATTAATAAATTTTCAAATAGAAAAATAGAAAAATAGAAAAATAGAAAAATAGAAAAATAGAAAAATAGAAAAATAGAAAAGATTGCATATAGGGTCAGAGATAAAAATAGCCTACTCGAAACCGAGTAAGCCATTTTTTAAGATTTAAAACAAATGACGAAAAATTTTAGTCATTCTTCTATGGATTATTGCTGAGCCACAAACTTGGCACGCGCTGCATGCAATTTCTTATAGCTGTCAATTAAACGTAGATGACGATCCAGCCCTTCAAGCTGCATGTTGGTTTCGGTCAAACCATAGAAACGGACTGTTCCTTCAATTGAACCTAAAACGGCATCCATACGGGCATCACCAAACATACGACGGAAGTTGTGTTCATAATCTTCCAGTTCCATTTCATCATCCAGAATGACTTCCAGAACGACATTCATGCACTGGTAGAACAGGCCACGTTCAACGGTATTGGTATTGAACTGCAGGAACTGCTCAACCAGATCTTTGGCTTCTTCAAATTGCTGCAAAGCCACATAAATCAGCAGTTTCAGTTCCAGAATCGTGAGTTGGCCCCATTCAGTATTTTCATCGAACTCGATACCGATCAAGGTTTTGATTTCGGTATAGTCATCCTCATCTGCTTCTTCCAGACGCTCAACCAATGCTTCCAATTGTTCATCATCCAGACGGTGCAGATTCAGGATATCTCCACGATATAACAAAGCCTTGTTGGTATTGTCCCAAACCAGATCTTCTACCAGATAAATTTCCGAATAGCCCGGTACCAGAATACGGCAAGCTGTTGCACCTAGATGCTGATACACCGCCATATAAACTTCATGGCCCATGTCTTCCAGAATCGTGAATAATTCCTGAGCTTCGTCCGCATTCGAATTTTGACCGTTATTAGTGAAATCCCACTCGACAAAATCATAATCTGATTTCGCGCTGAAGAAACGCCAAGACACTACACCGCTCGAGTCGATGAAATGCTCGACGAAGTTATTTGGTTCAGTCACGGCATTACTGCTAAAGGTTGGTTTTGGCAGATCATTCAGACCTTCAAAACTACGGCCTTGCAATAACTCAGTCAGACTGCGTTCTAATGCCACTTCAAAGTTAGGATGGGCACCGAATGAGGCAAATACACCGCCAGTACGCGGGTTCATCAGGGTGACACACATGACCGGGAACTGACCGCCTAAAGATGCATCTTTGACCAGAACCGGGAAGCCCTGTTCTTCTAGGCCTTTAATGCCTTCAACAATTTTTGGATATTTTGCCAGAACATGTTCAGGCACATCCGGTAGTGCCAGTTCACCTTCCAGAATTTCGCGTTTTACCCCACGTTCGAAAATTTCAGAAAGACATTGTACTTGCGCTTCAGCCAAGGTATTGCCGGCACTCATCCCGTTACTTAAGTAAAGGTTTTCGATCAGATTCGACGGGAAATAAACGGTTTCACCATCAGACTGACGTACAAATGGCAATGAACAGATGCCACGTGCTTTATTACCAGAGTTGGTGTCGTAAAGATGGATACCCAATAATTCATCTTCAGGATCATAAATTTCACGGGTATGTTCATCTAAAACTTCTGCAGGTAGTTCGCCATTTGGACCTGGCTGGAACCATTTTTCATCTGGATAATGCACAAATTCGGCATTGGCAATATCCTCACCCCAGAACTGGTCGTTATAGAAAAAGTTGCAATTCAGACGCTCAATAAATTCGCCCAAGGCAGATGCCAGCGCACTTTCTTTGGTCGAACCCTTACCATTGGTAAAGCACATTGGTGACTGCGCATTACGGATATGTAGCGACCACACATTCGGCACGATATTACGCCAAGACGCGATTTCAATCTTCATGCCAAGGCCTGCCAGAATGGCAGACATATTGGCAATCGTTTCTTCCAGCGGAAGGTCCTTACCCGGAATGAAAGTCGTATGGTCAGAAGCCAGACTTGGCATTAACAAGGCCTGAGCATCTGCATCGATACTTTCTACTTCTTCAATGACAAATTCAGGACCGGTTTGAATTACTTTCTTGACAGTACAACGATCAATCGAACGTAAAATCCCTTGGCGGTCTTTTTCAGAAATATCAGCCGGCAGTTCCACCTGAATTTTAAAAATCTGTTTATAGCGGTTTTCAGGATCAACAATATTGTTTTGCGAAAGGCGGATATTATCAGTCGGAATGTCACGTGCTGCGCAATAGACTTTGACAAAATAAGCCGCACAAAGTGCTGATGACGCCAGAAAATAATCGAATGGGCCGGGTGCCGAACCATCGCCTTTATAGCGGATCGGCTGATCGGCAATCACCGTGAAGTCATCGAACTTGGCTTCCTGGCGAAGATTATCGAGATAATTGACCTTAATTTCCATGTGGATACCTAAATATTCTTATGTGCCGTCACGGACAGATAAGATGCTGAATCTGAATATACAAGCCGGTTCACGGAGGAGAACTTGAATGAAAAATAGAAAATGGTCAGGTTATACCATTTGACGAAGTGTCTGGATAACGCTGCCGAGAATGGGCGCTATTATAGAATTATTTTATGAAATTGATAATATTTGTCTGAAATTCTGGCAGATTAAACCAGATCCTCAGTCTTTCCTGAGCTGCCGGAGCATGAATCAACTTCAAGTCATGGCTTATACTATTAATCAAAGTTGCAGATAAGGCAGATTTTCACCCGCCTAGTCTGAATGATTTCATAATTTTAAAAATCATAACTCAGTGCAAATACTGCAAGATTACGCTGCTTGTCATCATAGCGGTCATAACCGCCAAAGATATATTCACCTGACACACTCAACTGCGGTAAAAGCGCATAACTGAGTCCGGCAGAAGCATAACGAAAGGCAAACTGCTTTTCGGTATCGCCCAGTTCACCGCCCTCATATTTGCCTTCATCGTTAAAATAGCTTCCTGCTGCTGTAATGCTGGCATTGAGACGATCATTCAACTGATGGTTCAGGTTAAGCGTATAAAAAGTATCGCCCTGATTGGCATAAGCCACATCATACAGATAGGTCGATACGCTGGCGCCGATACTGGTTTGATCATTCAACGCACGACTTACATTTAAGCCCAACTCATTTCCAGTGGTGTTCTCACCGCCCGGATAATAATAGGTCGCATTCCATAAATCCCAGTCATAATTTTCGCTGCTATGGGTATAACCCAGCAGAAAATCATGCTCGAATTTGTCTGAACGATGTCCCGGACGCCCCTGCACTTCTGCATAAGAGTATCCAAGCGTAGATCCCCAATATCCAACATAAAAATTGCCATAAGCCAGATTCAATGCAGCCTGTACAGCAACGTCGTCATTTTCAGGTGCATTGGTCAAACCGCGGGAGACGTATTTGGAGACCACACTCAAGTTTCCGCTTGCTTCTATTTGTTTTACTTCCGCATCATCGGCATAACAGTAAAAACTTGAAACAGCAGCACAGCCAAACAGCACTGTTTGATTGAATATTTTCATAAAATATAAATGTATTAAGTAAAGCGGAGATAAAACCGAAAGCAGTCGAGGTTTTATCTCCGCTTTGGGACAAAATTGAAATTCGCTTTACTCCTGCTTTGCTAGGCGGCAGGAATAAAACCATAATTTAAGCGCGAGGCGCCTTGTAAAAAGGTGCAGATGAAGGCGCAAGAGCAGGTTTGCCACGAATATGGTCTGCCAGTTTTTCAGCGATCATAATCGTAGTTGCATTGAGGTTACCGGTAATGATCAAAGGCATAATCGAGGCGTCAATCACACGCAACCCCTGCATTTCATGTACGCGTCCATAACCATCGACAACCGCCATGTCATCCTCACCCATTTTACAGCTACATGATGGATGATACGCGGTTTCTGCATGATTACGAACAAATTCATCAATTTCAGCATCTGTTTGTAGATGTTTTCCCGGACTGATTTCTTCACCACGATAGGGATCCAATGCCGGCTGATGCATAATTTCCCGGGTAATCCGGATGGCATCGCGGAATTCACGCCAGTCCTGCTCGGTACTCATATAGTTGAACAGAATACTTGGATGCTCAAAGGGGTCTTTGGATTTCAGACGGACACGGCCACGTGACGGTGAACGCATAGAGCCCACATGTGCCTGAAAACCATGTTCATGAATGGCATTGGTGCCATTATAATTAATCGCTACAGGCAGGAAATGATACTGGATATTGGGCCAGTCAAATTCGTCTGAGGAGCGGATAAAACCACCGGCTTCAAACTGGTTACTGGCCCCAATACCTTTACCTAAAAACAGCCACTCCGCACCAATCATCGGCTGGTTATACCACTTGAGTGCCGGATATAAGCTAACCGGTCTTTTGCACTTATATTGCAGGTACATTTCCAGATGGTCCTGCAGATTTTCACCAACGCCTGGCAAATCCTGAACCACAGGAATATCCAGACTTTTTAACAGTTCGGCTGGACCTACACCGGAGCGTTGCAGGATTTGCGGTGAGGCAATCGCACCACCACATAATAAAACTTCACGATCCACAAAGACCTGAATCGGCTGTAAGGTATTTTGTCCTTCAAAATATTCCACACCAATTGCCTGATTACGATTAAACAAAATCCGGTTGGTCATAGCGTGGGTAATAATCGTGAGATTATCCCGGTCTTTGGCCATATCCAGATAACCACGTGCTGTACTGGAACGACGGCCTTGCGGCGTTACGGTACGGTCCATCGGTCCAAAACCTTCCTGCTGATAGCCATTCAGGTCATCAGTACGTGGATAGCCGGCCTGTACACCTGCCTCGACCATGGCATGGAACAGTTCATTATTGCCATTTTTAGGTGTTGCCACCGAAACCGGTCCAGAGTCACCATGATAATCATTGCCGCCAATATCGCGCGTTTCAGCTTTTTTATAATACGGCAGACATTCAGCATAGCTCCAGTGTTCTAGCCCCTTCAGGCTGGCCCACTGTTCCAGATCCATAGCATTACCACGAATGTAACACATGCCGTTAATTAATGAAGAACCGCCCAGACCCTTGCCGCGCCCGCACTCCATACGACGGTTATTCATATGTGGTTCAGGATCGGTCAGATAGGCCCAATTATAGCGTCGTCCCTGTAATGGATAAGCCAATGCAGCCGGCATTTGTGTTCTGAAGTCTAGACGGTAATCCGGCCCACCCGCTTCCAGCAACAGGACTTTTACATCCGGATCTTCAGTTAAACGCGCTGCCAGAACATTACCCGCAGAGCCCGCACCGATAATAATATAGTCGTAATTCATCAAATCCCCCTTATGCGCTAAATACAGATTGGAAAGGACTGAGTTCGACCTGAACCGATTTGGTCTGGGTGTAATGCTGCAAGGTCACAAGCCCATTTTCACGTCCAACACCGGAATGTTTATAACCACCGACAGGCATTTCTGCAGGCGATTCACCCCAGGTATTGATCCAGCAAATACCGGCTTCGATCTGATGAATGATCCGATGGGCGCGAGACAAATTAGGAGTGACTACACCAGCGGCCAGACCATACTCTGTGGCATTGGCGCGACAAATAGCCTCTTCTTCTGAGTCATAACTCAAAATACTCATGACCGGTCCAAAAATTTCATCACGGACAATCGTCATGTCGTCACGGCAATCGGTAAATACCGTGGGTAGCACATAAGCGCCTTGGGCAAATTGCTCATCTTCGGCACGGCCACCACCGCAAAGTAAACGAGCACCCTCTTTTTTGCCCTGTTCGATATAATCCAGCACTTTTTCCATATGAGAGAAGCTGGACACTGGACCAAAATTGGTGTCAGGATCAAGTGGATCCCCCATACGGATATAAGGAATGCGCTGCAGAATCTTTTCTTCGAATTCTGCTTTTAAGGCTAAAGGCACAAATACGCGAGTACCGTTGGTACACACCTGACCGGAACTATAGAAGTTGGCCATCATGGCTATATCTGCTGCCAGATCCAGATCGGCATCTTCACAGATAATCAGCGGAGACTTACCGCCCAGCTCCATCGTGACTTCTTTCAGGCTAGAATTTGCAGCTTGCGCCATGACCTTTTTGCCGGTAGAAACGCCACCGGTAAACGACACTTTGGCAATATCAGGATGCGAAGTCAGATAACCACCAATTTCACCACTGCCGGTAACCACATTAAAGACACCATGCGGCACACCTGCTTCAGTATAAATTTCTGCCAGTTTTAATGCAGTTAAAGGCGTCACTTCACTGGCTTTAAAGATCATGGCATTGCCTGCTGCCAGTGCAGGTGCAGATTTCCATAAGGCAATTTGAACCGGATAATTCCATGCACCAATCCCGGCAACCACACCCAAAGGTTCACGGCGAGTATAAACAAACGAACTGCTTCTGAGCGGGATTTGCTGGCCTTCTAATGCTGGCAAAATACCTGCATAGTATTCGAGTACATCTGCACCTGTCGCAATATCGACGGTGGATGTTTCACTGAAAGCTTTACCACTGTCGAGACTTTCTAAACGCGCCAGCTCGTCATTATGTTCACGGAGGATGGCAACAGCCTTGTTCAAAATACGGGAACGTTGAATCGCCGTCATTTCTGCCCAGACTTTTTGTCCTTGTTGTGCCGATTCAACAGCGCGATCGATATCTTTTCGCGTACATACCTGCACGTCTGCCAGAATTTCGCCTGTTGCAGGATTAATCGTTTGAAACGTGCTATTGGACGTTGCATCGACATATTGTCCATGAATATAAGGACGTTGCAGTTTGAATGTTGTCAATGGAATTTCCTCGCAGGTGGGTTATTTGAGTTGTTGCCGGATATATTCACTACACAGTTCAATCGGCAGTTCTGGGTCAATTTCGCCATTTACCAAAGCACCTCTTAACCAGAATCCGTCAATCAATGCTGCCAGACCTTGAGCGGCTTTCTCTGCCTGGTCTTTATTTAACTTTTTCATGAATTCGTATTTAAGATTGGAATGTAAGCGGTAATGATTGATCTGCTGTAAACGGTGTAATTCAGGTTGGTGCAAACTGCTAGCCCAGAACGCCAACCAGACTTTCATGGCCGCCTTATCCGTTTGTGGAGCAGCAAAATTACCACGTACGATCGCTAACAAGCGCTGCTCCGGTAAGTCATCAACCTGTATCTTTATCTGTGCAACAGATTTACCCAATTGCTGCAATAAGTAACGCATTGTGGCTTCAATCAAGCCATTTTTACCTTGAAAATAATGACTTATGATGCCGGTTGAGACACCTGCTCTCTGGGCAATCTGACTAATTGAAGCTTCTGCAAAACCTAGCTCATTCACTGCAGCTAAGGTGGCATCGATCAGTTGCTGACGACGGATCGGTTGCATACCAACTTTGGGCATAGGACTAACCTGAATAACGGATGTAACAATAAAAAATCACTCTGCTAAAGCAAATAGCTGAATGATGTAACAATTCATAAACGCTTTTTTAATTGAACGTTCAATTAATAAAAATTATAGTGCCAGCTCACCCTTGATGTACAGCGCAGTTTGTTTTGGATTTGCAAAAGTTTGTAATTCACGAAAACAAGGAAGCTTTACCGCAGGCTTTTGCTTTTAAATCACACTGCACTGTAGATCATCCGGCAACAAAACGATGGTTAGAGATTTATGCAAAAGAAAAATGAAGAGAAGCAAGATAGTCTGAATAAAGTGGTTTTTTATTTTTCGGCGACGCTTATTCTGCTGTTTTCTATCATTACCATTTTATTTAATGAACAAGCCAATCAAGTCATTATCAATATCTTAAACTGGGTCAGTCGTACCTTTAGCTGGTATTATCTGCTGGCGGCAACGCTGTATCTGGTTTTTATCGTCTTTATCGCCTGTTCCCGTTATGGCGAGATTAAACTCGGCCCTAAACATTCCAAACCAGAATTTAGCCTGCTGAGTTGGTCGGCGATGCTATTTTCTGCCGGGATCGGGATTGACCTGATGTTTTTCTCGGTGGCGGAACCGCTTTCCCACTATATGAATCCACCTGTGGGCGAAGGTGAAACTTTTGAAGCTGCGCGCCAGTCCATGGTGTGGACCCTGTTTCACTACGGTTTAACCGGCTGGAGTATGTATGCACTGATTGGGGTCGCGCTAGGTTATTTCAGCTATCGCTATAATTTACCGCTCACCATCCGATCAGCACTCTATCCTATTTTTGGAAAAAAAATTAATGGTCCAATTGGCCATACTGTGGATACGGCTGCAGTACTCGGCACGATTTTCGGGATTGCCACCACCTGCGGGATTGGCGTTGTGCAATTAAATTACGGCCTGCATGTATTGTTTGATTTACCAGAAAATATCTGGATTCAAACCGCACTCATCGCCGTTGCCGTGATTATTACTATTATTTCAGTCACTGCCGGTGTCAATAAAGGCATCCGGATCCTGTCTGAAATTAATATCTATGTATCAATTGGGCTGCTGCTATTCATTCTGTTTGTAGGCAATACCGAGTTTTTATTAGCCGCCTTGATTCAGAATTTTGGTGACTATATCAGCCAGTTCCCGAAGCTTTCTTTAACCAGTTTTCCTTTTGAACAACCGAAAGAGTGGATGAATAGCTGGACCCTGTTCTTCTGGGCATGGTGGATCGCCTGGTCACCTTTTGTCGGTCTGTTCCTGGCCCGTATTTCCCGTGGTCGTACCATTCGTGAATTTGTCACCGGGACTTTGGTTATTCCTCTGTTATTTACCCTGACCTGGTTGTCTATTTTCGGTAACAGTGCTTTATACAGCGTGATTTTTGATGGTAATACTCAACTTGCTACGACAGTTTTAGAAAATCCGGCACATGGTTTTTATGATCTGCTGGCGCAGTATCCAGGCTTTACCTTTACTGCAGGTGTCGCCACTATTACCGGCTTGCTGTTCTATGTGACCTCAGCGGATTCAGGGGCATTGGTATTGGGAAATTTCACGACCAAATTCACTAATATTGAGCATGATTCACCGCGCTGGCTCAGTGTGTTCTGGGCCATTGCCATCGGTTTGCTGACTTTGGCAATGCTCATGGCGAATGGCGTGACAGCATTACAGAACACCACAATTATTATGGGTCTGCCTTTTAGTTTCGTCATTTTCTTTGTGATGGCGGGACTCTATAAGTCCTTGCGTCTGGAGGATTTTCGTCAGGCAAGCACCAGCCTGAATGCGGCACCTGTGGTCGGTAATGTGGATATTTTGAACTGGAAGAAGCGTCTGAGCAGGGTCATGCTGCATCCAAGCCTGTCCCAGACCCGGACCATGCTGGACAATGTTTGCAAACCAGCCATTGAGGCCGTTGCAACCGAGTTAATTGACAAAGGCATTCAAGTCAATATTCAGGAAAAATCGCTTGAGGAAGAACCTGAACTGTATCATCTGGATCTGACCATTCAGCTCGATGAAGAAGAAAACTTTGTCTACGAAATATGGCCGGTACGCTATGACACGCCAAATTTCAGTTCACGTGGTAAACGAACCAAACGTTATTACTATCGTCTGGAAAGTTATCTCTTTGAAGGCTCTCAGGGCAACGATCTGGTCGGTTATAGCAAGGAACAGGTGATCAATGACATCCTGGATAAATATGAACGCCATATGATGTATCTGCATATTAACCGGATCAGCCCAGGTAAACGCCCGCTGTTCCCGGATCGTGAAATCTAGGATCGCTCAACTACGGAAGGACTGAATGATGTCAGAAAGTTTTAATGCTTTTGCCCTGTTTTTCTCCCTGCTCAATCCTTTTCTGATGAGTATTTATATGCTCGGAATTATCCGTAATTCCGACGCAAAAGTCTTCAACATGGCATTGATTCAGGGCAGTCTGATCAGCTTTATTGTGTTCATCATTTTTGCAAAAACCGGTGAAGCCTTCTTTAATGAAGTCTTGCATGTACGGTTTGAGTCCTTCCAGATTTTTGGCGGTATTATCTTTCTGGTGATTGGTTACCGTTATGTCTTTGAAGGTGCTGATACGATTGGCGTGATGCGTGGAGCGCCCAGTCATCTGGCCGGTACCATCGCCATGCCGTTTATGATCGGTCCGGGTACCATTTCGGCATCTGTGATCACCGGTATACAGCTCAGTTTAATGCAAACCATTCTGGTGATTTTCTTTACCCTGTTTCTAACCTGTAGCTTGCTGATCCTGATGAAATATCTGCATGATCATTTACAGCATAAATATTCTAACTACATTGACCTGTATGTCGATATTGTCGGTCGTGTTGCTGCGCTTCTGATTGGTACGATTGCCATCGATATGATTGTGACAGGCGTTACCGGAATTTTGGAAACCTGATAAATCCTTTCTATCAATAAATAAAAAGAGCGGTTTTTACCGCTCTTTTTTGATTTTAAATAATTAAAATTTAAATGACACACCGGCATAAGTAGAAAAACCTTCACCTGGCGAAGATCGCGCTACATCAGCACCTTGATCATTTAGCCCAGGAATCACGACCGCAGCATATTTTTCATCGGTGATATTTTTAAAGTTGATCCAGGTTTTCCATGATTGATGTTCTGGTGCATAACCCAGGTCAATGCCCCAGATCTGATAGTCGTCACTAAATCGGCTATTGGCATAATCATGTGCCATTTTGGATGCATATTCAGTATTCAGACCAATATACAGGCCATTATTCAAAGCATAACTCAGTTGAGCCTGATAAAGATGTTTTGGAATCCCCGGTAACTGGTTCTTGCCAAACAATGGATCATTTTTATACTGAAAATCGCTAAGCGTATAAGCTTGTTGCAGACGCACTTCGCCATATTCGGATTCATGCAATGGCGTATCCAGACTTAGCTCCACCCCTTGATGAATCGTTGGTGTGGCATTTGCTTCTACACTAATTCTTTCCTCTGAAGTAGTAGAATCAGAATCATTCCCGTAATTTTTAATCATTTCAGAAGACAATAGCTCCTTTTTAATCTTGGAATAATAGTAGCTCAGTGCCCAGTCTCCAAAACCTGATTGTCCACGCCCCCCCAGTTCAAAACTATTGGTGGTTTGCGTATCCAAATAGATTGGCGCACGTACTCGATTTGATGCAGCTCCACTGTCTTTAGAATAGTAATAAGGTGAAGACCAAGCCATTGCCCAAGGATGTGCCGGTTCAATACTCCGGCTTAAATTAGCAAACCATTGCACAGAGTCATTTGGCTGATAGGTCAATCCAACTCGTGGTGCAAAATTCCATTCATAACGACTGACTTTAGGATCTACATCAGGACCTAAATCTGGGTCGGGAATAATATTTGCATAAGTCACTTCACTTTCCCGATGGGTATACACAGCTGCCAATCCCAGATCTAATTTGAACTGATCATTTAATGTAGTTTCCTGATCAAATTGCAGCACGTTGTCTGAACCACGATAGGTATAACGGCGGGTAACTGTGTCTGCCGGATAAGTTTGATTACCAATTTCTGTATTAAATCTTAAAGTTTCAGTAACCCCACTGTCCGGGCGGTGTGTGGTAGTGCGCAAGGCAATACGCCCCTGATGCTCCAGACCTAGAAACTGATAAGGCCTTTCATACTGGAAGCGCGCTGTAATATCTTCATAATCGACATTAGTACGATAACTGCTTTCACGTAAATCCAGCGGATAATGATGATAAGCCAGACTGCCAGTCAGTTTTGCATCATCCTGTAAATTCCAGGTCGTGGTATTGGCCAGCCAAGTACTGCCCGGCTGAATCCGTTTGGCATCTACCGCTAAATTAAAGCTATTCGCTGCTTCAGGATCATTTTTGAGCTGTTCTTGTGTAATCCGTCCTGGAGTTAAATGCTTGCTCTCACGGTAACGAGCATAAAAACGGGTTTCGATATCCGGACTGATCTGATAGCCCAAATTAAAAGCCAGACCCTTACCATCGCCTTCAGCATGATCCTGAATTCCATCAAACTGGGTACTCGTCAGCGCCAGATAATAATCCATCTGATCCAGCTTTCGGCCGGTACTAAACTGATATTTTTGATAACCATGGCTGCCCATTTCATATTTGAGTTCAGAGCCATCCTGATCTGCGCCGGTCTTGGTTCTATAGTTGATTGTTCCACCTAAGGCCAGTCCGCCTTGCTTAAAGCCATTGGCTCCGCGATAAACCCCGACATGATTAATCCACCAGGGTTCTAGCAGTTCATACGCTGTACCGCCCGGCCCGGTAAATGGAATATCGTCAATCAGGACGTGCGTACCGGATGCGTGTGCACCTGAAGTCCGGTTGATTCCTGAGCCACGGATCGATATTTTTGCACCTTCATTCCCTGCAGACTGGGCATAAATTCCTGGCTGTAAACGGAACACATCGGCTGTGGTTGCAAGTCGCTGCTGTTCTAATTGCGGCTCACCAATGAAATTCGTTCCTCCTGAAACCTGAGCCAGCTCTTTCTGATATTGCTGCTGCGGATTGGCATTTTGCTCAGCGCTGATCACAATGGTATTCAGCTGTTGAACGTTGCCCGGTTCTACGGCAGTTTCAGCATAAAGATGACCTGAGACAATCGACAGAATCATGAGGCTCAGCGGGCTTTTCTTGAGAGGAATTTTTGTCATGTGCATGGCGATTTTATACAGTCCTGTATAAGTGATTCCGTTTTATGAGAGGAAATCAGTTTAAAAATTATGCTGTAGCATAGATCAACATTGTTATTTTCAGGAGTTATTTTCTGCCAAAAAATTGACTGATCAGCGTATGTTTTTTCATTTTATTTAATCTTTTTATTAAAAATCAACTTGCAAGATCAAAACCACATCCTAACAAGTTCCAAGAACTTAATTTTTAAGTAACTGATATTTAATAATATGCAATTTAATTCTGCACAGATGTATTTCCACTTGGCAAAATGTGATAAGTAGAAAAATTTATAATCGACCAAACCAGTTCTTTAATTTCGAAAGTTGGCCGAAGTTGTATATTTTCTGATTTAAAGTAGACAAGATTAACCTCGTCACCTTATAGAAAAATTGAAATCCTTGAGAGAAAAACAATCAATTTTTAAAAATCCTGACGATGCAGGATTTTTAAAAATAACGGACTAAATATATTTAACTATTCGCAAATTAGCTGTAATAGACCTGTCTTTTCTTGGAAAACCGATCCAGCTGTTTCAAGAAGCCTTCAAAATAATCTTTCTGCTTTTCTTCTGTGCGATAGCCGGCGTATAAAGTTCGACGTAAGCCTTCAGGCGCCACGCAGTCTAAACGGCGTGATGTCACCCAGCCTTTCTGCTCATATTCATTGACCACCCAATCAGGTAATGCACCAATCCCGCGACCACTTGCCACCAACTGAATCAGCATTTGGGTCAAGTCGGTGGTGCGAATGGCTTTTGGTAGAATATTAGCGGGAATAAACAAGCGCGACATAATGTCCAAACGGTGTTTATCCACCGGATAAGTCACCAGCGTTTCTTCAGCAAGTTCCTGAACAGTAATCTCTTTCGCACGTACTAATGGATGGGTATTGGATAAAACCAAGCGTGATTCGTATTCAAATATTGGAAAATATTCAATGCCTTTAAGCGCAATCGGATCAGCCGTAATCAGCAGATCAAACTCTCCAGTTTGCAATAATTCATGCGGATTCGACTCAAAACCTGAGGCAAAGTCCAGGTCTACATCCGGATATTGCATCCGGTATTGATTGAGTAGCGGCATCAACCAGTCAAAACAGCTATGACATTCAGAGGAAAAAACAATTCGTCCGGTCTGACCATGCACAATTCGGCTGATATCACTCTGTGCAATTTGAACTTGCGGTAATATTTCATCTGCCAGTTTTAGCAACCGCTCCCCAACATTTGAAAAGCTCACAGGGCGACTACGCCGATTGACCACTTCGATGCCAAACCATTGGTCGAGTTCACGTAGCTGATGTGACAAGGCTGATGGGGTTAAACATAAATCACTTGCTGCTGCAACCAGAGAACCATGCTCCCGCAGAGCAGTTAAAGTTCTTAAATGGCGAAGTTCTATCATGAAAAATACCGGAAATTTAAAAGACGGATGACACTTAATCTGTCTTAAGCATAACCCATTTTTCTTATTTTATTTAGTTTTTCTCATTTCAAAACCAGAATAATGAGATATATTCAACTATTAGGTTTATAGGTTTAAATTACTATTCCCTTAATTTCATTAATTTAATTTTCTTGGTTAACTTAACCATCATTAAAATAACCTATAAAATATTGATTAAACTTACAGCAGCATCAAGATAGAAAACTAACTCCGGTATAAAAGTCACAGAATAATTTTGCTGCACTCATACAATAAAAATTAGAAAGTATTTTAGAGGATGAAAGACTATGTCGAATCCAATCGATCGAAATGATGAAGAACTCACTGAAGAACAACTTGATCCTCAAGAAAAACAGGATCGTGAGATCCAGCGAGGTCAATTAGGCCTTCATGATCCACAGAGACAACGTGATCAGCTGCGTCAGGAAAGACAGGATGAGGAACAAATTCAGTAATTTTCCCTGAGATGCAAAATAAAAAACTCCCCATTCTTAAAATAGATGGGGAGTTTTTTTTCAGTATTAAAAAGTTAGGGACTAGTTTTTCGCATCACCACATCTTATACATCTGATCTAATCTGAACAGCTCACCTTCTTGGATGAGTGCTATTTTACTATTTCGTTTCTGTAGAGGCTTTTGCTTGTAGGGACTGCGCTTGTATTTCTGCCGTTTTTTTCTTGGCCTGAATTTGTGCCGCTATTTCCTGATTTTTCTCAGCAAAACGCAAGCCACCATCTCCGGCGAGACTGGTTTGGCTCATCACCATGCTGCTGCTCAAGATTAAAATCAGCTTAAAAAATTGAATTTTCATGTCTCATCTGCCTTTTTATTCTAATGGTATTAAAAATAAGCAATTATTATTCCAATGTTTTTATGCTTACTTAGATTTTAACTGCACTTTCTATTTTATAGGGATAATCTTCGAAAACACAGAGTCAATCATCGTAAAAATAGAAAAATCTGCAATAAGAATAAATAGATATTTTGACTACATCTCAGCTCAAATCACATCTGATTTTTTACTTCAGTCAAAAAAAATCGTTCAACAGCTTATTTGGATTATTTTCATTGGCTAAAATATAGTGCAAACACCCAGAGCAATAACAAAAAAAGAATCGCTGTGCAGGATTTCCAGAAAGTGACTGGATGCTTTTCAAGCATAGGGCGTGAAACTGATTTTTTAAATTTGATATCTGGGTGTTTCAGATCATATATAAAGGCTGAAAGTGCTTCATAGCGCTGCTCCGGGCGAATGGAAAGCGCTTTTTTAAAGATTGCGTCCAAGCCATGTGGCAGATCCGGTCGATACTCATAGAGAGGATGATATCGAACCTGCTTTAAGGCCTTTTCGGTCTTGCAGCGCGCGAGGTCCGTCCCATAAGGCAACTGTCGGGTTAATAAATAATAACTCATCACCGCCAGCGAGAACTGATCTGATTTTACTGAGGGTGAGCGTCCAATAAAATACTCAGGTGCCATAAAGGCCAAGGTTCCCAAAGGAACATCTGCGTGTTTGGGATTCAGTTCAACCAGACCTCTGACCGCAGTCGATCCATAATCAATCAGTTTCACTTTCAAGGTATCGGCTGGTTCGAGCAGCATGACATTTTCTGGTCGTACATCCTGGTGCAGCATTTCAAGACGGTGCATGGCATTCAGTGCCTTGGCCACCTGCTCAATGATCGGAAGCAACTGCTGTAAAGTTAAAGCAGTTTTATGACGGTGCAGCCATCGGTTTAGGCTTTCCCCTTGTAAATATTCATAACTTTGAAATAAAAACTTCTTGCTGCCCTTATGTGGATAGCATTGCAGCAGATTTTCATGTTTTAAGCGTTTCGATACCCAGTCTTCCAGCTGAAATTGTTCCATCGCTTGCAGGTCATCCTGCACATCGACAGACAAGGTTTTAATGACCAGCTGATTTTGTGTCGCTTCATCATGCGCCAAATAGAGGCTGCTGCGATGATTTTGGTGCAGAATTTTATCAATTCGATAACCTTCAAACAGATCACCATGACTCAACTGGTGTGGAAATAAAACATAGCTCTTGATATGAAAGGATTCCTCATCAGGAAACTGTTCCACTTTGATGATTTGAATGGTGAGATTGTCATCACTACCCCGCTTTAAGGCTAGTTCGACTATAGACTTGGCAATGATATCCAGATGTTGTTGCTGTTGAAGCAGATCTGATATGAGCTGCATATCAATAAACTCATAGACACCATCTGTCATCAAGATAAAGAAATCATCTTCACATAATTCAAGCTGCTGATAATCGACATCGATACGATGGTCGGCACCCAGTGCACGACTTAAATAATGTTCTGTTGATGACAGGCAAACACGGTGATCAGCCGTCAACTGTTCAATGACTTGTGCCTGAATGCGATAAATCCGGCTGTCGCCAGCATGAAAGATATGTGCCCTATTTTGTTTCAAAATCAGTGCACTAAAGGTGCAGACATAACCCTGGTCTTTATCAAAACGCCCGCGGCTTTGCTGGGTTTGTGCATAGAGCCAGGAATTGGTCGCACGAATGACCCGTGCCGCTGAAGTTTGGGTGCTCCATGCATCCGAAGTCGAGTAATAATCCGATAAAAAACTGCTGACTGCAGTTTCTGCTGCAATATGACTGACATTGCTGCTACTGATCCCGTCTGCAATTGCACAGGCAATTCCCTTACTGCTAAGCGCGTGGCCTTCAGGAATATAGACCCCATGAAAATCCTGATTCTGGGCTTTGATTCCAGCGGAAGAATATTGCCCAATGCTGATCTTTAATTTTTTATTCATTTTAAATACTCAAAAAGGGATCGAATCGATCCCTTTAATCTCAAGACATAAATCATCACGCTCAGATTAGAATTCTTTTTTATCACCAGTACGTACATGCGTGGTATAGAGTGCCAGACCGGTCAGTGCCAAACCACCCACCAAATTCCCCAGTGCCACCGGTAATTCATTCCACAAGAAATAGTCTGTAATCGAGAAATCACCGCCCATCATCATGGCAAATGGGAACAGGAACATATTCACCACTGAATGTTCAAAGCCCATGGCGAAAAACAGCATGATTGGCATCCACATCGCGATGAATTTGCCACTGACCGTGGTCGACATCATGGCACCAATTACACCGAGTGACACCATCCAGTTACACAGCATGCCGCGGATAAAAATCGTCATCCAGCCAGCAAAGCCATATTCGGCATAGCCCAAAGTCCGGTCTTCCCCAATATGGGCAATTTTCACCCCGACCGCGTTCGGTTCAGCTGCGAAACCCATGGTATAGACTGCGGCCATCAACACTGCCACGGTCAAACATCCAGCAAAGTTACCTAAAAAAACCAGACCCCAGTTTTTTAAAATACGGGCCCACGTCACCCCAGGACGTTTGTCTAACCAGGCTAATGGAGTCAATACAAATACCCCGGTCAGCAGGTCATAGCCCAATAGATACAACATGCAGAAACCGACTGGAAATAGCAGCGCACCGATCAGCGGCACCCCTGTTTGTACCGCAATCGTCACGGCAAATACTGCTGCCAGCGCCAGAATTGCGCCTGCCATAAACGCACGGATTAAAACATCGCGCGTTGCCATATGAAGTTTTGCCTCACCGGCATCGACCACTTTTTTTGCAAACTCTGCAGGAGCAAGATAAGCCATATTTTTATCCCCTTTATATAAATTACTTACCTGTTTGCAAATAAAAAACGCCTAAGGTCTATTTCAACCTTAGGCGTCTTTGCCTTGTATTATTCAAACAGATCAATCGTGTCATGGCGCCGTTGCCATATTTAATATAGATAAAAGCAAATAGCATGCCACTTATTTTAAATGGCTAATAAAAATCCTATAAATTATTTTAAAATTTCATCC
>NZ_JAUZUU010000027.1:0-19912 GCF_031844225.1 Acinetobacter sp. RRD8 | reverse complement strand
GCTGATTGTGTAAGAAAAGCGCCTCTTTGAGGCGCTTTTTTTTGATTCAAACTTTTTATAAAACTAAAAATAGATTGTCGGACAATGATTTTAAAAGCTGTCCTTATCTGATATTGGCTTGACCTAAACTGCACTTATGTAAAAAAAATTACCACGTAATATACAGATAAGAATATGAATCTTACATTTTTGGGCCTGGATTGGCCTGATGGGAGTGGTCACATGAATGCGAAAGTAAATATTACCAATCGTGCGGGTGCTAGTTTTCCAGTTCGTCGCATGAACTTTGATTTTGATGCTGTACCGGAATATTGGATGAATGGTTCAGCAGGTCTCACTCATTTTATGACGGCATTATCTGCGCTATTTCCAGCGGGAGAAAAGTTTTTTATAGATTCAGTCCGTGCGGTGCGTAAACATCCTGCAATTGCCAATAATGAAGCATTACAAAAAGAAATTTCCGCTTTTATTGGTCAGGAAGCGATGCATACTCACGAGCATATCGGCTTTAATGCATCTGCGCAAAAACATGGGCATGATGTCGAGACGCTTGATCGTTATACCGATAAAGTCATTCAAACGACACGTAAAGTCATGGCTAAACTGGGTAAGCCTGTGGGAATTACCAAAGAAATGGTAGATTTGACTGCAACCACGGCACTTGAGCATTTCACTGCAACCATTGCCTCACAGCTTTTGACCAATAGTCACATTCAGGAATTGATGACAGATGAAACCATGAAAACCATGTGGTTATGGCATGCCATCGAGGAAAATGAACATAAGGCAGTGGCTTATGATGTCTTCGAAGGGGTTTTTGGCAAAGGCCTAAAAGCCTATGCACTGCGTACTTCATCCTTGGTCATCGCAATGGCAACCTTATTTGTGGTGCAAAGCTATTTCCTCGCCCGTTTGCTTAAACAGGATCAGCAGTTTAATCTTGAGTCCTTAAAAGCCATTTATACCTATGCCTATAGTCCTTCTAAAGGTGTCATTACGGGTATGGCGAAAGAAATGCTGATGTATTTTAAACCGGGATTCCATCCGAATGATCATTATACAGATCAACTGTTGGCGACCTGGAAAGCCAAATTGGGTTTGTGACAGAACTGAAGATTGGAGAGCGACTAAAATCGCTCTTTTTTTTGCTCGATTTTTTGGATGAAGTTTCTATAATGCGGAGGTTGATTCTATATAAGATGAACGAAGATGATTCGTTTAATGCAAGCAGCGGATGTAGAAGTCGTTGCAAAGATTGAAAAATCAGTTCAATCACATCCCTGGACTTTCAAACAGTTCGAAGATGCTGTAACGGCTTATCAAAGTACCGTGATTGAAGTGCAAGGGCAGGTGGCCGGATTTTGTATTTTACAACCAGTGCTGGATGAAGCCAATTTATTGCTCATGGCAATTGATCCGGCACAGCAAGGTCAGGGCTTGGGCTATCAGTTGCTGGAGGCTTCAGTGGCGATGCTAAAAAATAATCCGGTGCAGATTTTCCTGGAAGTGCGCGAGAGTAATCTGGCTGCGATCAAGCTGTATGAAAAATCAGGCTTTCATCAGATTGATCTGCGCAAGAATTATTATCCTAACAGTAACGGAAGCCGTGAACATGCCATCATTATGGTGAAAGCATGTACAGATGATTTTGCCAGTCTGTTTAAATCATAAAAGCTGACGACCTTATTTAATAATCTGGTGATTCCATCCGCTAGGTAAGGTCGTCATTAATGAGTTTCCCAAGTGCTGAATCTCCGTGGCACTTAGGGCATGATTTAAGCGTCGCCATTGTCCATCGATCAAGAGTTCCAGTGGCAGGTACTGAGATTTGTAATTCATCTTGTTGGAATGTGGTACCCAATATCCCAGATAGATAAATTGCAAGCCCAGCTTTTGTGCATGTTCAATCTGTTTCAAGATCGCAAATGCACCGAGTGAACGACGATTTTCATCAGGATCAAAGAAGGTATAGACGGCAGAGATGCCATCATCCAGCAGATCGCAGGTGGAAACGCTGATTAGACGCTCACCTTGCCATAATTCTAGAAAGAAGCTGTCGGTACAACTTTGTAATAAAAATTTTTCGAACTGATCCCGAGTCGGTGGAAACATGTCGCCATCTGCGTGGCGTTCATTGATATAGCGTTCATACAGCGCATAATGCAGGTCACCGGCGTGCTCTGGACTGGTAATTTTCATCACCAGATCCTGATTACGTTTCCAGGCTTTTTTTTGTGAACTGTTCATGCGGAATTCAACAACAGGCACACGCGAAGACAGACATTGACGACACAGATGACATTCGGGTCGATACACGAAATCACCACTGCGGCGGAAACCGGTACGTGAGAGTTCTGATAAAGTTACGACATCAATTCGATGTGCAGGATCCAGAAAAACCATGCGCGCCGACTTGTTGGGCAAATAGCTACAATCATGCGGCGGCGTAATATAATACTGTAAATCGTTCAGTAGGGCCTTTGGCTGATAAGAGTTCATAACAACTACCCTCTGTTATTTTCATTCACTTAAGTGCGCGTTTTGCGCTATTGTTTTACTTGAAAATACACCTTCCTGATACTTTTTCCAATCAATCGCAGGCTTTTTTACAATATCTTGTAAAGAATTAAGATAGGTCTGGCGAGAAAGTGTGCAGGCACCCAGGCTTAACAGATGATCGTTCACCAGTTGGCAGTCGATCCAGGGTAGTTTATTTTCCTGTCCAATCAGCATTAAGGTATAGAAAGCCATTTTAGAAACATCGGTTTGTGTACTAAACATGGATTCACCAAAACAGCCTTGACCGATGGTCACACCATAAAGTCCACCGACGACGCGATCTTCATCCCAGACCTCAATGCTATAGCCATATCCTGCGTCGAACATGTCGCAATAGCCTGCGATAATATCTTCACTGATCCAGGTGTCGTCTGCATAAGCACGAGGCAATGAACAGGAACGAATCACTCTTTCAAAAGCATGATTGACCGTAATTTTATAATCCTGCTTTTTCATATTACGTAGCAGGGATTTGCTCGGATGATAATCTTCGGGGCGAATAATGCAGCGTGGTTCCGGACTCCACCAGCAAATCGGATCACTTTCTGAAAACCAGGGAAATAATCCATGCGTATAGGCTTCATAAAGTGTGGAAGGGGAGAGGTCTGCACCAATACAAATCAGGCCTTCACCTTCAGGATCAACCTCGATCGGATTGGGAAAAATGAATTCTGAGGGAGGAAGTAAAGACATGGCAGACCCGATATAAATCTATAGATAAATCATCATCTCATTCTAGCAATAAAAAAGCCGCCCATAATGGACGGCGTTTTTATTCTTGCTGCTTAGTCTAGTTTACCCATCGCATCAAGATATTTTTCCGCATCCAGTGCAGCCATACAGCCTGAACCCGCAGAAGTAATGGCTTGACGATAAATGCTGTCCGCAATATCACCTGCTGCAAATACACCCGGTACGGAAGTTTGTGTTGCATTACCTGCAGTACCGCTTTGCACCTGGATATAGCCGTCACGAAGCTCTAACTGGCCTTCGAACATGGTGCTATTTGGCTTGTGACCAATCGCCACAAACATACCCGTCACATCAACATTTTGAGTAGAATCATCTTGAGTTGATTTAAGACGAACTGAAGTCACGCCAGATTGTGCATCACCTAAAACTTCATCGACCTGATGGTTCCAGATAATGCTGATCTTGCCTTCTTTTTCTTTAGCAAATAAGTGATCTTGCAGGATTTTTTCAGAGCGTAATGAATCACGACGGTGAACCAGAGTCACGTGAGAAGCAATATTGGATAAGTACAACGCTTCTTCAACAGCAGTATTACCTCCCCCTACAACCATTACTTTCTGGTTTTTATAGAAGAAACCATCACAGGTCGCGCAAGCGCTAACACCTTGACCCATATAGGCTGCTTCAGATTCCAGACCGAGGTATTGTGCAGTTGCACCGGTACAGATGATCAGAGCATCACAGGTGAATTCTTCCATATCGCCTTTTAACACGAAGGGGCGCTGGCTAAGATCCACTTCATTGATATGGTCATACACGATTTCAGTGCCAAAACGCTCTGCATGTGCCTGCATACGTTCCATCAATGCTGGACCAGTCAAACCTTCGGGATCACCCGGCCAGTTATCGACGTCAGTCGTCGTGGTCAGCTGACCGCCCAGTTGCAAGCCTGCAATCAGGGTAGGTTTCAAGTTTGCACGCGCTGCATACACTGCTGCGCTATAGCCTGCAGGGCCAGAACCTAAAATAATCAGTCGTGAGTGACGTGCGCTCATCAGCTGTATCCTTTTTTATTTAGAAATTTATTGAATTATACGTGAAACTGTATAACAGTGGTGTGAGATTAAAGTCGATATTATTGATCATTGAAATCGATTTGGGCTATATAGCATAAGTAACATTGTGCTTGCACAATAGTGCATCTTTTTTCACAGAACAGGTGCATAATATGTATTTTATTGCGTCGCTTTTTTCAAGCATTGAAGCAAAAGAATATTCATGAAGAATTGGTTACAGGACAGTATATGACAGCGGTGTCGAGTGCCTATGCACAGCGCTTAGTAATGACATTATTTTTAGTCTCATTTGGGATTTATCTGTTTCTTGCAACAGTGACCTATACGCCATTTGATCCGGGGTGGATGCATATCTCGAGTGATACGCAGACCGTTTCGAATGCCAGTGGGGTAGCGGGTGCCTGGATTGCAGACCTTTTGTTTGGCTTTCTCGGTTGGGCAAGTCTGCTGATCCCTGTCTATCTGTTTATGGAGGCGATTCAGGTCTGGTGGCCGCGTAGCTTCCTGAACCGGCCATTTCGCTATGCTGCGCAATTCTTCCTGTTGCTGAGCACCTCAGCGCTTTTGTTTTTATTCTGGCAAGTCCCTGCTGATACGCTGGATAATTCTTCCGGCGGTATTATTGGCTATGAATTAGGTCAGAGTCTTGAACAATTGCTGACAGTATACGGTGCAGCATTCTTCTTGTTTGTGCTTTGGGTGGTGTTATTTACCTTGGCTTTTGGGGTGAAGTGGAACAAGACCTGGAGCAGCCTCAAAGCAACGCCTGCTTATCTGCAAGATCTGTTCTACCGCAATGTGCCTGAAGGCATGTCTGATTTTGACCGTACTGCACCTGTTGCTAAAAAAGAGCCAGTCATTAGTGCAAAAAAAGTAGCGGTTGCAGTAACACCTGCGCCTGAACATCAACTGGTAGAAATAGATCCGGTGGTGCGTGATCAGGTGGCTGAACGTTTATTTGATGATTTTGCCGATAAAGAATCACAACAACCGCAGTTTTATGATGATCTTCCCGAAGCTGAGCAGCAGACTGCTGAACCAGTCGAGACATTTAAACAAGTACAGCAAGTGCCTCAACAGCCGGATCGTGTGGTAGCGACAGGCGAGGTGTGGCGTGCCTTGCATTCGAATGAAGATCAGCGCCATAAACAGGATATTGACGCCTTACTCAAAGCAGCCGAAGAAGAACAGCTTAATTCTTCAGTCTCACATATAGTTGCCCCACAATCTGTTGCAGCACAGACTCATGCTCATACCAGAACAGCACCTACTCCACATACAGGTCTGGACTGGGATGATGATGAAATCTTTGATGAACTTCTGGCTGCAGTTCCGCAAGGCAAAACTGCGACCGATGTGCATAGTCCATTCAATACAGCGCCAGCCGAAAAGACCTCAAGAATTGTAGAAGACATGACCAATGTTGCACCGGCCATGGCATCCATGGCGACTGCACATGTCGTGAAAAACAGCGCATTACAGACCGATCTGGATGACCTGGGTGATTTGTTAGTTGAAGAGGAAGAGCCAAGCCAACCGGTACGTAGTTCTAGCTATGCTCAATCTTCTGCTTTTGTTCAGGCACCAATTCAGCATCAGGGTATAGAGCAACCAGTATCTCCTCCTTCTGCAACTCATGCAGCAGTACGCGAGGCTTTATCTAAAGAAGAATTTGTAGAAGCCTGGCAAGAAACGGCTGGTAAACCACAAGATGAAGACGAGTTTGATTTTGATGCTCCTTTAACTGATGCTTCAGGCCGTCCGATGTCACGTGCCATGCAGGTGGTGGAGCGCCGTAAAGATTTATCACCACTTCCAGGGCTAGATTTACTGGATGAAGTCGATCCGAATAAAAAAGTGAATTTTACTGAAGAGCAGCTGGCACGTTTATCTGAATTGCTTGAAATCAAGTTGCAAGAATTCAACGTCAAAGCCAAAGTGGTAGAAGCACAGCCAGGCCCAGTCGTGACACGTTTTGAACTGGATCTGGCGCCAGGGGTAAAAGCTTCTAAAGTGACGAATATTTCGCGTGATTTGGCACGTTCGATGTCGATGGCATCGGTGCGTGTGGTTGAAGTCATTCCGGGCAAACCGTATATCGGAATTGAAGTACCAAACAGTACCCGTGAAATGGTCCGTTTGATCGAACTTTTGACCATTCCAGCCTTCACTGATCCGAATAGCATCCTCTCCATGGCAATGGGTAAGGATATTTCCGGTAATCCGGTGATTGCTGATCTGGGTAAAGCGCCGCATATGCTGGTGGCAGGAACCACAGGTTCCGGTAAATCGGTGGCGGTCAACTCGATGATTTTATCGATGTTGCTGAAATATACCCCAGATGAATTGCGTTTAATTCTGATCGATCCGAAGCAGCTGGAACTGGCGAACTATAATGATATTCCGCATTTGTTGACGCCTGTAGTCACCGATATGAAAGATGCGGTCAGCGCATTGAACTGGTGTGTCAATGAGATGGAACGTCGTTATAAGCTGATGTCTTTCTTGAAAATCCGTAAACTAAGCGACTATAACCGCAAGGTGGAAGAGGCGATTGCCAATGGTGAAGACCTGATCGATCCAACCTGGAAAGCCAGCGATTCTGTTGTGGGTGAACGTGCGCCGCGTTTGACGCCATTGCCTTCCATTGTGATTGTCGCGGATGAGTTCGCGGATATGATCATGCAGGTCGGTAAGAAAGCTGAAGAGATGATTACCCGTCTGGCACAAAAATCACGTGCTGCCGGTATTCACCTGTTGCTTGCGACCCAACGTCCATCGGTGGACGTGATCACCGGTTTGATCAAAGCCAATATTCCAACACGTGTCGCGCTACGGGTTAACTCCAAGATCGACTCGCGTACTATTCTGGATGCGGGTGGTGCAGAGGACTTGCTCGGTCACGGTGACATGCTATTCCTCGGCCCGGGTAAAATCGAACCTGAGCGTGTACATGGTGCCTTTATTGCCGATGACGAAGTCAACCGGATCTGCGATGCATGGCGTGAACGTGGTTCACCAAATTATGTCGACGAGATCCTGACACCATTTGATGAAGAACCATCCAGCCGTGGTTTTGAAGATGGTGGTGAGGGCAGTTCAGACCGTGATGCACTGTATGACCAGTGTGTAGCTTTTGTTTTGGAAACCCGTAAGGCTTCTACTTCATCCTTGCAACGTAAATTCAGTCTGGGCTATAACCGTGCTGCACGGATCATTGACCAGATGGAAGAAAACGGCATTGTCAGCGGTATGGGTGCCAATGGTAAACGCGAGATTCTGGTTTAATTTCAGTCTACCTTCAATAAAAAAGCCTGCTTTCAAAGCAGGCTTTTTTATGTATTTTGACTCAGGCAAATTTTGCCAATACATCCAGAAACTCGGCACTTTGACGCGGGAAAGTGGCAATCACGTCATGAATCCGTTGTCCTTCCGGATTGGTTGCATTGACATCACGGCCATCAGCGACAAATTTCGTCAACAGGCGTTCATAATCAAATGGACGCATATGCTTGAAAGCATGATAGAGCACGTGAAAATCAGCATTAACACCTGCAGGAGGAAGCTGATTCAAGTAGGCAAATACACGCTCATCTGACCATTCTTCGTTAAAGGTCGCTGGTTGAGATAATGCCATCGCAATTTCCTTGATCTAATGTAGTTTTTTCGGCATGAAAAAAGGCAAAATATGAGTACGCAAGTGACAAAGTATTTTAATTCTCTCTGTCTACTTAGAAGCTAAACTTCTGATCTAGTGGTTGAGTAAAGTAAAATTTGTACACCCATTCCACTCGAAGCAAAACTTCTCGTCTTGCGCTTGAACAAAGCAGTGCTTTGCTACCAGCCTATTCGAAGCATAGCTTCTCATCTTGCGGCCGGGTAAAGCAATGCTTTACTAATCCGGCCTCATATTTTGCCTTGAATCAATTTACTTGACCAATCAAAAATCAGATTATCGTTCTTCAGGTAAATTGATATTCATTTCAAGCATTTCAATATTGGCTTCAGAACGAACCTGCATTTGAATATGCTGTTCATCGACACCGCGAACATAACGATTGACCACCTGCATGATTTCAGTTTTCATCTGGTCAATTTTGTCCTGGCTCAAGCGACGACCCAAGCCTTGTTCGGATGCAACGATCACCTTCAAACGGTCTTTAGCAGTCCGTGCGCTTGATGGTTTATCCTCGCCACTAAAAAGTTTACTCCAGAATCCTGCCATGTCTACGCTCCAAATAGTCGTGCTAACCAGCCCTTAGGTTTTACCTCGATATGACGATAAGGTCGTTCTTCGCCAAGGAAACGTGCAACCAGATCATCATAGGCCTGACCTGCTGCAGCTTCAGTGAAATTGATCACTGGCTTACCTTCATTCGATGCCTGTAGAACGCTTGGACACTCAGGAATAACGCCTAAGGTCGGTACACGTAAAATATCTTTAGAAATATCGTCAATCGTCAGCATTTCCTGTTTATCGGCACGTTCCGGATTGAAACGGGTAATACACAGATGCTTACGAATGCGACCTTCGTTTTGTTCTACTTTTTTTGTTTTGCTATCGAGCATGCCAATGATACGGTCAGAGTCACGTACTGAAGAAATCTCAGGGTTAGTCACAATGATGGCTTCATCCGCATGATACATGGCCAAAATAGCACCACGCTCAATACCGGCAGGTGAATCACAGATAATATAATCAAATTCCTGCGAAAGCTCATCCATTACACGTGCCACACCTTCATCGGTTAAGGCATCTTTATCACGTGTTTGTGATGCAGGTAAAATATATAAATTTTCAATATCTTTATCGCGAATCAGTGCTTGTTGTAATCGTGCTTCGTTATTTAAAACATTCACAAAATCATAAACTACACGGCGTTCACAGCCCATAATCAAATCAAGGTTACGTAAACCTACATCAAAATCAATAACAACAGTTTTGTGACCGCGTAGGGCTAAACCTGTTGCAAAAGATGCACTCGTTGTAGTTTTACCTACACCACCTTTGCCTGACGTTACGACAACAATTTTCGCCACCGAATCCACTCCTGTTATGGTTCAAATCCCCTGTTTAAAATGGGGTTTTTGGTGTTTATTTATACATTAAAATTGTAGAGCTTCAAATACAAGCTCTAGTTGATCATTCAAGTAAATATGCACGGATTTTTTAACTACGTGTGGTGGAATATCATCCGCCACACAATAGGTTCCTGCAATCGAAATCAGTTCTGCTTCGAGGCTATGACAGAAAATACGTGCTGCAGTATTGCCACCCGCACCTGCAATGACCCGGCCACGCGCACTGCCATAGACATGAATATTGCCCGAAGCAATCACTTCTGAACCACTATTGATGCCGGCATTAATAATAATGTCGCCATTATGCTGCACGATACATTGGCCGGTACGCAGGATTTCATCATGATATGAGGTGATATGCGCAACGATCGGGGCAGCAGGGGCTTGATCATCATTCACCGCTGTAGGTTCTGGCTTGACTTCCACCACTTGCTCTTTTGTGGCTTTAATTTCTTCTAGCTGGCGATCGGGCGGCAGAACCGGGAACTGAATGGCACGCGCCTGCTCGCCGAGTAAGCCTTCCGTGACAGCCATCGGCTGTATATCCAAGTCGATTAATAACTGAATCAGGGCAATCAATTCCTGTTCAACTGAACTTTCGATGACGGCCAAAGTGCCCGGTGGAAATGCAGCTTGTAATTTTGGGCTAAGTTGCTGGCGGATGGCATCATGATCATTGGTATCTAGACTAATGCGTATCGCATTGACCATTCTGCCTTTTATCCGTATATCAGCCATAATTCTTCCTTAAATACTTCTGACGTGCTGGTTTTGTGTCGAAGCAATGTTGTAAATAGTGCAAATCCTAGAACAAATTGCAGTAATTCTCTAGCGATCTCAGTTATTTTTTTATGCGAACAGAACCGGACGGATTGATCTGATTCTGTACTTTAAACTTTACTTATCTATTGAGCTCTGATTTTGCTCATGTTCTTCTAAAATCTGTTGCCAATGTTTGACTTTTACCTGTTTTCGGATTGCTTCAAGTGTTTCAAAAACAGCCGATTCGACCAATTTATCAATATGTGGATTATGTTCAATCTGAATCTGGCTGATTTTATCTGAAATTAGGGTAAAAGTCGGATTTTCTTTTTGACCTGTGTGGGTAAATGGTTCAATCAGTCCTTGCGTGATATTTTCTCCGAGGCGTTGACCAATACTTTGAATTTGCTGTTCAATCCGGCTACCTACGATTGGAATCAAACGTAATAATTGGGTCAGTTCTGGAGTATCTTCAATCGCCTGATTCACTACTTGCCCTACATTTTTAGCGATCATGGAACGTTGTGACTGTAATTCCTTCCCCAAAGATTCCTGCAAGATATCTGCCAAAGCAATGGCCAGTAATTTACGATGATGTTCCACTAAATCATCAATTAACTGTTTATGTGATGTGCTTGTGGTCAGTTCACGCTTGATACCGTCCAGTACGGTCAGTACCACCCGGCTGGAAAGCTCTTCCATCAGCATGTTGTAATAAAAGTTGCCTTGGCGATACCAGCGATTGGGAATTACTTTATAACCATGGCTATGCAGGTTGTAGCCAATCGCGACCGCACGCAGCAGGCGCAGGAAACGTAGCTGAGGGATAATGGATAAAATTTCATACCAGTGTACAAAAGGGAAAAACCACCAGCGCCGATGATGACGTAGAACAATTGCGATAACCCAGCGTGCCAGTAATTCACAGACCAAGAAAGTGGTAAACCAGCCCTCGGTAATGATGACCCAAGGGCGTAAATCACTTTTATAAAACTGCAAAATTTCCGGTAAGCGAATGAAGTCAAACAACCACTGACCAAAATCGCTCATTAAAATGGCGTTGGCACTCAGACAGAACAGATTGATGATGATTAAAACCATCATGAAAATGTCGTAAATCAGTGCAATTTTCCAGCCACAGGTTCCTTTACGAACAAATTTAAAGGAGCTGGACGTTATGTCCGGGTTGTCGTTCTTCATAATTACTCGGTTACAGATCCGACTGGGGCTTGGGTAAAGTTCTGCTGCATGTGTGCGATGAGCTGATCTTTTTCAGTCCAGATCTGATCAATCCATTTTTGAAAACGTGCACGATATTCAGCATCATCTTCATAATTGCCGCCCAGTACCCAATCAGGAATATCAATTTTTCTTAAATTTACCGCAATACGTGGTACTTCACCTAACCAAAATTCACCATAGCCCGGAATACCGTCAGGATAAACAATGGTCATGTCGACCAGCGCATCAATTTTATCGCCGAGAATACTGATCGCCAATGCCAGACCACCGGCTTTAGGTTTCAGTAAATGTGTATAGGGCGACTGCTGCTGATCATGCTTTTCCTGGGTAAAGCGGGTGCCTTCCAGATAATTTAACAGGGTAAAAGGCTGACTGATCAGCTGTTCACAAGATTTGCGTGCTTCTTCCATATCCCGGTATTTCAGTGCAGGATTTTTGGCAATCTGTTCCTTGCTATGCCGCTTCATCATCGGGAAGCCCAAAATTTTAAAGGCCTGTCCAACAAAAGGAATAAAAATAAGTTCCCATTTGGTAAAGAAACGCGTCAGGGGCATACGGGTCAGACCGAAGTACTGGTTGACGGTGGTATCGACCCAGCTTTGATGATTACAGGTCATCAAATAACGTCCCTGCATATTCAAATCCAGTGATTCATCTACACTGATTTGCCATTGCGTGTTTTTCAGCACATGCTCAATCAGCCAATTATTGACCCCTAACCAGCTGTTGGTAATCTTGATATTGGTTTCATCCACTTTTGCGGATTTTTTAAAAAGTTTGGTTAAACCCAAGGCCAGCACCGGGGGACCATGAAAAAAAGTACTGCCCGTCATGACGGATGTGACCGTCAGGCCACGCGCCAGTTTTTTTAAAGTCGGTTGCTTGTTGCTATTCGATGACATATCCAAACAGTCCCCAGAGATTAATCACTTAAATTTTTTCATATTTTGAGTAATATAGAGACAGTTAGGCAAATAAAAAAGCCTGAACAGGAAACTATGAAGATATTGTGACGAACTACTTGGTTTTAGTTACATATAAACATTACAAAATATTACTAAACAATTTATTATTAACAAAAATTCAATGGTTACACCATTCAATTTAAATCATCATCTCGCTTATACAACAAAGCATACAACAAGGAGTCATGCGATGCGTGCACTAGTAATTTCAGCAGCTGTAGCAGGGGCCGTAGCACTTACAGGTTGTCAATCAACTGGCAGTAACATCGGTGGTGTGGAATATGATAAAGCGGCTCTAGGTACTTTAATTGGTACTGCAGCTGGCTACGGCGTTTCTAAAAGTAATGCAAATACTAGCCGTCAAAATAACCGTGCAGCAGCAATTGGTGCTGTGGTAGGTGGTGCAGCGGGTGTCTATCTGGATAACAAAGAGAAAAAATTACGTCAAGCAACAGCGGGTACTGGCGTAGACGTTAACCGTAATGCAGATGGTTCGATTAACCTTGTAATGCCAGGCAGCATTACATTTGATACGAACAAGTCAAATATCAAACCAAACTTCTATGGCACTTTGAACAAAGTGGCGCAAGTATTAACTGAAGATAACAAGAGCGGTATTCTTGTAACTGGTTATACAGACAGCACGGGTAATGACTCAATTAACTTGCCATTGTCTCAAGCACGCGCAAACTCTGTAGCGACTTACTTGGCAGGCCAAGGTGTTTCACGTACACGTATTAATGCTCAAGGTTTAGGTTCAGCGAACCCAATTGCAGACAATACAACTGCTGCAGGTAAAGAGCAAAACCGTCGTGTAGAAATCGCGGTATATGCAGTTCAATAATTCTTGAACGCTTAAGAAAAAACCACCTTCGGGTGGTTTTTTTATATCTGAATATTGACCTGATTAATCGTATTTTAAATTAGGCAACTGACGCAGAGATGACTATAATCGGAGCCGAATCTAGAAGAGGAAGCCATATGTCACTCGCCAGTCAGTTAAATGACAAGCAACTTGAAGCCATGAAATACACTCAAGGACCCTTGTTAGTACTTGCAGGAGCGGGTTCAGGCAAGACTTCAGTGATCACGCGAAAAATCGCGTATTTAGTCAAGCATTGCGGGATTCCCGCACATCGTATTACTGCGATGACTTTTACCAACAAGGCAGCACGTGAGATGAAAGAGCGTGTCAGCAAATTGTTGACGCGTGAAGAAAGTAAAGGCGTTTCAGTTTCGACCTTCCATACTTTTGGCCTGAATATGCTGCGCCTGGAGTTGAAACATACCCCACTGAAAAATAATTTCTCGATTCTGGATGCTGACGACTGTAAACGCATTCTGATGGATCTGATGCAGCGTGACAATTTATCCGGTGCAGAAAGCAAAGAACTGATTGCCAAAGCCATGAAAATGATCTCGGACTGGAAAAATGATCTGATTCCACCCGAGCAGGCACATACTACCTGTGAAACTGCCGAAGATGTGCAGTTTGCGCATTTATATCAATTATATGAACGTAATTTGCGTGCCTATAACGCCGTGGATTTTGATGACCTGATTGTGATGCCAACGCGCTTGCTGCAGGAAAATGCCGAAGTCCGTGACAAATGGCAAAACCGCGTGCGTTATCTGCTGGTGGATGAATATCAGGATACCAATACAGCACAGTATATTCTGGTGAAATTACTGGTCGGTGTGATGGGGCAGTTTACCGCTGTAGGCGATGATGATCAGTCAATCTATGCCTGGCGTGGTGCCAAACCGGAAAATATGGCTTTACTACAACAAGATTTTCCAAATTTAAAAGTGATCAAGCTGGAACAGAACTATCGCTCGACCAGTCGTATTCTGAAAGCTGCCAACACTGTCATTGGCAATAATCCGCATATTTTTGATAAAAAGCTTTGGTCGGACAAAGGCCATGGTGAAGTGATCCGTGTGATTACCTGCCGCAATGATGATGATGAAGCAGAACGCGTGGTTAAAGACCTGATCACGCATAAATTGATGAACGGTAAAAGCTGGAAAGATTATGCGGTGTTGTACCGCGGCAATTTCCAAGCGCGTATTTTAGAAACCCATCTGCGCCAGATGCAGATTCCGTATAAATTATCTGGCGGACAGTCCTTCTTCGCACGTGCCGAAATCAAGGACATGATGAGCTATTTACGCTTGATCATTAACCCTGAAGATGACAGTGCATTTTTACGAATTATCAATACGCCAAAACGGGCAATTGGTCCGGTAACGCTGGAAAAGCTCGGTCTATTTGCTCAGGAAAATAATCTGTCGCTTCTGGCTGCGGCTGCGGATCAGCGTCTGACCATGGCGATTCCGAAAAAGGCCACGACTCAATTGGCTGAGTTTGCCGATTTTATTGAGGGTTTTACCCGCAATTTACTGGATGATGATGAACCAGTGCCAATTATCCGCCAGATGATGATTGAAGCCGGTTATATCGATTACATCAAGGAAACTGCAGCCACACCAGCGCAGGAAAAGACCAAGCTCGACAATATCGAAGTGCTCTATAGCAGCATTCAAAGCCTGATTAACCGCACTGAAGATGTTGATGAAAAAAATATTGAAAGTGTGATTCGTAAAATGGTGCTGCTGGACATGCTCGAGCAGCAGCAGGAAGAAGAGGACACCGATAAAGTCAATTTATTGACTTTGCATGCGTCTAAAGGTCTGGAATTTCCTTATGTCTATCTGATCGGGCTGGAAGAAGAAATTCTGCCACATAAAAACTCGATCGCTGCAGAAACGGTCGAAGAGGAACGCCGTCTGATGTATGTGGGGATTACCCGTGCACGTCAGGGACTGACCATTACTCTGGCAGAACAGCGCAAGGCCGGTGGGCAGATGAAGCAGATGACCCCAAGCCGTTTTCTGGATGAATTACCAGAAGATGAGCTGGAATGGTTAGGTCGTAAGAAAAAGCTGGCAGGCAACATCGATCCGAAATTACAAGCCCAACATTATCTGGATAATTTGCGTAATCTTATCAAACGATAAGGCGCAAGGCTTGCTCTTATTTTAAATGAAACAACAGGAATGAATACATGAAAGTTCAGGTGAAAGTCCTTGACTCGCGTCTTGGTCAGGAATGGCCATTACCGACTTATGCTACGACAGGTTCAGCGGGGCTGGATTTGCGTGCGTGTGTTACAGAAACTACGATCATTGAACCAGGCCAGACTGTTTTGGTAAAAACTGGTTTAGCAATCTATATTGAAGATCCTGCATTTGCTGGTCTGATTTTGCCACGTTCGGGTTTGGGGCATAAACACGGGATCGTGTTGGGTAACCTGGTCGGTTTAATCGATTCTGATTATCAGGGTGAATTGATGGTATCCGTTTGGAACCGTAGTCAGACTGCATTCAGTTTAGAGCCAGGTGAACGTTTGGCACAGTATGTGTTGGTTCCTGTGGTGCAGGCTGAATTCGATCTAGTGAATGAATTTGAAGCGACTGAACGCGGTGCTGGCGGTTTTGGTCATACGGGTAAAAACTAAGTTTTAATCATGGTTTACATTCATTAACTGGATGTAAGCCATTTTTTTTAGTTAAGTGAATCAGATATTAAAAATGAGCTGATTGAAATATATTTAAAAATAAAACCCTATTTTCTAGTTCAGTAGAGCTATTTAAATCTAAAATTTATGTAATGATCAAATATCTAATCAGATGAAACTCAAAATAAATATAATTAAATAATCATTGTTTAATTACAAGAACCCTATAATTCTAAAGTTGTAGATTATATTTTTATAATTGATTGTTACATTGAAATCGTTTAAAAATAGCGAGTCTTAAAACAAAAACAAATGTTTAAAGTCATTATGATGAAATCATCATTTTAAATCTCCTTATTTTAACGAATAGTGAAAAGACAGTTTTATGGGATCTATGAATCATCCATTCCCCATGCATATCTTTCGTGCCTATGACATACGCGGTAAAGTCAGTCTATTAGGTGCCGGGATCATTGATGCAATTGCCCACGGTTTAGCCCAGCAGTATCAGGCTGCGGGACAGACACGTGTCGCCATTGGTTATGATGCACGCATCAGTAGCCCGGCTTTTGCCGACACTATTGCCCGTATTTTTAAAGACTATTCGCTGGAAGCCACTATTATAGGCTGCTGTTCCAGCCCAATGCTATATTTCACCGCACGTCAGTTTGATGGTAATGGCATTATGGTTACTGCCAGTCATAATCCTAAAGAAGATAATGGGATTAAATGGATTATTGATGGTGAACCACCTTGTCCTGAGATGATTCAACAGGTGGCCCAACTGGCAAAGTCACATTGCGATAGCCAGCTAATTACTTTAGCTGAACTGCCGCATCAGATTATTCCAGAGTTTTGCCTGCAGTATCAGCAGGGAATATTAGAAGATATTCAATTAAAGCGCTCATTTAAAGTGATTCTGGATGGTCTGCATGGCTCAGCCGGACGTTGTGCTGACTTGGTACTCAGAAAAATGGGCTGTGAAGTGATTGCTTTACGTTGTGAGGCGAATGGACATTTTCCGGATCATGCGCCGGATCCTTCGCAAGACAAACATCTTGAGACTTTACGTCAAACCGTCATGCAACAGCAGGCTGATCTCGGTATTGCCTTGGACGGTGATGGCGATCGCTTGGTTCTGATTGATGAACATGGTCAGATTATTACAGCCGATCAGTTATTGTGCCTGTTTGCTGAAATTTGCCTAAGCGATTCAGCACCACGCCAATTTGTTTATGATGTGAAATGTTCAACTCTGGTTCGCGATACAGTGCAACGTCTGGGCGGGGAACCGGTGATGATTCGTACCGGCAGTTCATTTCTCAGAACTTATCTGAAGCAGTCTCAGCATCAGGCGATTTTTGGTGGGGAATATGCCGGACATTATGTCTTTAATGATGGTCGCGGCTGGGGCTATGATGATGGACTCTATGCAGCGCTCAGAGTCATGGAATATCTCGACCAAACGGGGCAAACTCTCGCGCAGGCCTTGGCGGCTTATCCAAAACGACATGGTACTGAAGATCTTTATATTTCAACGCGTCAAGTACGTCCTGTTGAGCTTTTAAACTTCGTTGAACAACAATCCGCAAGAATTAATGCGCAAATCAGTAAAATTGATGGGATACGTCTTGATTTTGAGGATGGTTTTGGCATCATTCGAGCATCCAATACAGGTGAGTATTTCACAGTGCGCTTTGATGCCAATAATGCCCAAGGTCTAAATGAAATTCGTCATCTGTTTGTAGCCATGTTGCGTGACCGTTATCCAGAGATCGCTCAAGACATTTTAGATGCTCAATAAGGAGAGGCGAATGCCAAATCAACAAACAGGCATCGACAAAGCACAGATTTTGACAGAAGCTTTGCCGTATATTCAACGCTTTGCGGGTAAAACCCTGGTGGTAAAATACGGCGGTAACGCGATGACCGATCCTGAGCTGGAAAGTTCATTTGCACGTGATATCGTATTATTAAAAACAGTCGGTATTAATCCGATCGTGGTACATGGTGGTGGCCCGCAAGTCGATTCCATGCTGAAACAGCTGGGCCGCGAATCAGACCGTATTGACGGCATGCGCGTGACTGATCCTGCGACCATGGAAGTAGTCGAGATGGTACTTGGCGGTAGCGTTAACAAATCTATCGTGAACCTGATTAACCAGCATGGTGGTCGTGCGATTGGTCTTACCGGTAAAGACGGCAACCTGATTCGTGCGCAAAAGCTGCTGATGGAAAAAGTGGCTGAAGATGGTTCAGTTGAGCAAATTGATCTGGGTCTGGTCGGTGAAGTCGTTGGCGTGAAAACCGATGTTCTGGAAATGTTTACCAATAGTGACTTTATTCCAGTCATTGCCCCGCTAGGTGTCGATGAAGAAGGCAATACCTATAATATCAATGCTGATTTGGTCGCTGGTAAAGTCGCTGAAGCCCTAGGTGCAGAAAAACTGATTCTACTCACCAATATCACCGGTGTCTTGGATGAAAATAAAAACCTGTTGACTGGTTTGACCACTCAAGAAGTCGATCGTCTGATCGAAACTGGCGTGATTTATGGCGGCATGATTCCAAAGGTCGGTTGTGCGCTGGATGCGGTAAAAGGCGGCGTCGTAAGTGCACATATCGTGGATGGCCGTGTACCTCATGCCAGCTTACTAGAAATTTTCACCGATCATGGTGTGGGCACCCTCATTACCAATCGTGCCAATCCGCATCGTTCTTAAGCCAATTTTTGCGAAAAAGAGTCTCAATAGAGACTCTTTTTTATTTGGATTTCTTATAGCCACCTATTTGAAATGACTGGGACAGTCATGCACAATAAGCTTCTAAGTAAATAGAGAGCTGAAACCAGACCATGTGCCAACTGCTCGGAATGAATTGTGCCACCCCGACGGATATTACTTTTTCTTTTCGCGGGTTTTCCCAGCGGGCGGGCATTACCTCTGATCATGCGGATGGTTTCGGGATTGCTTTCTTTGAAGATAAAGCCTGCCGTCTGTTCGTCGATAACCAGTCCGCGATTGAATCACCGATTGCCGAGCTGGTACGTAATTATCCAATCAAATCACGCAATGTGATTGCCCATATCCGTAAAGCGACCCAAGGCAAAATTAATCTGGAAAACTCGCATCCTTTTAGCCGTGAACTTTGGGGGCGGCAATGGATTTTTGCCCATAATGGCGATTTATATGATTATTTTCCTGAACTGTCAGGGCGCTTTACCCCAGTCGGAAATACCGACAGTGAGCGTGCCTTCTGTTACCTGCTGGATCAACTGGTGAAACGCTTTGGCTATCATGAGCCGAAACTGGATCAGGTTTTCGATCTTCTAGCTGAAATTTCACCTGCAATCGCGGAGCATGGCACCTTTAATTTCTGCCTGTCGAATGGTCAGGCGCTGTTTAGCTATGCGATTACTAAACTCCACTGGCTGGTACGTGAATACCCGTTTAGACCGGCTCAGCTGATTGATATTGATGTCGAAGTGGACTTTAGTCAGGTCACGACTCCTGAAGATCGTGTGGCGGTGATTACCACTGAACCATTGACCCAGAATGAAGAGTGGACTGCTTTCCAGCCGGGTGAAATGATCCTGTTTCAGCATGGGGAAAAAGTGCGTTCTCAGTTGACGCATGTTGAACGTCTGGAACGTGAACGTCTTGATCCTTCCTTAAAACGTGTCACGCGAGCTGATCAATATTAAAACGCGATCAAAGACGGAGTTTAAACTCCGTTTTTTTATATTTTTAAATAAGAAAAAATCTAAGAATAAATAAAGGTTTATTACAATTTTTGGTTAATTAATATCTTAGCCTTTTACTCAGGATAAATTATTTTTAATTATATATAACAGAAACTTAAAATGAAAAAGCCGGATTTAGGCGGAAAGCCGACTAATTTGCTTCATTTTTATTTGAATCAATACGCTATATGCTCATTTTCACGTTATAAGTCCTTAATATTTATAGGTGGTCGTAATGAAAATGAAATGGGTTCCAGATTATAATACTGG
>NZ_JAUZUU010000026.1:0-21205 GCF_031844225.1 Acinetobacter sp. RRD8 | reverse complement strand
GCCTAAAAGGAATTTTTTCATTCGGATTATCGTCCTCTAAATCATTATGCTTAGTTTATGTGTTCACTATAAATCAATTATGCCGGTTTCGTTTTCATTCTGTGAACTTTTTTGCTGCTTTTATCGCTTTTTCTGCCAGAATCGCTACACTAAACCATCGGACTGATTTTCAAGGTTTTAAATCAGTTTCTCTGGCCATTCGGCACATACATATTTTTAGCTAATCACGACTGATTGAGGTGACACCGATGTCGCAATTGAATGTTGATCCACAAGAAATTGCCAAGTTTGAAGCATTTGCAGCTATATGGTGGGATCAGCATTCCGAGTTCCGCCCCTTGCACATGATTAATCCACTGCGTTTAAACTGGATTGATGAACATGCCGGAGGCTTAAGCGGCAAAAAAGTGTTGGATGTCGGCTGTGGCGGTGGCATTCTGGCCGAAAGCATGGCGCGACGTGGTGCCAATGTGCTCGGAATTGATATGGGCGCAGCCCCTTTAAATGTGGCACGCATCCATGCTGAACAGGAAGGCGTAAGCAATATTGAATATCGTCAGGTGCCGGTCGAGCAACTGGCAGAGGAACAGGCTGGCCAATATGACATCGTGACCTGCATGGAAATGCTAGAGCATGTGCCAGATCCGGCATCGATTATTCAGGCCTGTCATAAACTGGTCAAGCCAGGTGGTCATGTATTCTTCTCGACCATTAACCGTAATCCAAAGTCCTATTTATTTGCCATTATTGGGGCAGAATATGTCTTGCGCATGCTGGCCAAAGGCACCCATGATTACAGCAAATTTATCAAGCCGTCCGAACTGGCACATGACATTCGCAACTCGGGTTTAAAGCTTAAAGACATGACCGGTCTGCACTATAATCCGCTGACCAAGCGTTATTGGCTGGCACCGAATGTTGATGTGAACTACATGGTTTATACCGTGAAAGATAGCGCAGCAGAGACCACAGCATGAAAGCCGTTTTATTTGACCTAGATGGAACCCTGATTGATACCGCTGCCGATTTTATCCGAATTATCCAGCAGATGTGCCGTGAAGAAGGCCGCCCACTGGTTGCACCCGAGCTGATTCGTACCCAGGTCTCCGAAGGCGCTCGCGCTATGGTGAAACTGGTTTATCCGGAACTGCAACTGGAAGATCCGGTCTTTCTGCAACACCGTCAGCGCTTTCTGGACATGTACGGCGCAGATATTGCGGTCGATACCGATCTGTTTGATGGCATGTATCCATTACTTGAACAGCTAGAGGAAAATGACATTCCTTGGGGGATTGTGACCAATAAACCACGCTGGCTCAGCGAGGCTTTATTAAAAGCATTAAACCTGACCGAGCGCTGTGCCGTGCTGGTCTGTCCGGAAGATGTGACCCGCACCAAGCCCGATCCTGAACCGATGTATCTGGCCGCCAAGCAACTGAATCTTGCCGCGGAAGACTGTATCTATGTGGGAGATCATCCCCGAGATATTGATGCCGGTCGTCATGCCCAGATGCCGACCATTTTGGCTGCCTATGGTTATTTGCCGTTGCAATACAAAGACGATTTAAACGCCTGGCAGGCCGACCATATCGTGCATACTGTGGCAGAATTACATCAATTGATTCAGACACTGGTACTGAAGCAGCATACTGCGGTATCTTGAACGCTTAACACTAAATAATAAGAAATGAGGAGGTAGATAATGAAATATTCAGCATATCAACCTCGCCCCGATCTGCTCAAGGATCGTATCATCCTGATCACAGGTGCGGGCGATGGCATTGGACGTGCAGCAGCAATCAGTTATGCCTTGCATGGCGCAACTGTGGTGTTGCATGGGCGTACCTTAAACAAACTCGAAGTCATTTATGATGAAATTGAAAGTTTGGGTGCGCCGCAACCTGCCATCTTGCCGCTACAACTATCAAGTGCTTCAGAACGTGATTATGAGCTTTTGCTTGATACGCTAGACCGTCAGTTTGGTCGTCTGGACGGTATTCTGCACAATGCCGGCATTTTAGGTGAACGGGTTCCCTTGGCGGATTATCCGGTCAACGTCTGGGATGATGTGATGGCGGTCAATCTGCGTGCACCCTTTGTCATGACCCAGGCCCTGCTGCCGCTATTATCCAAATCTGAACATGCTTCAGTGGTTTTTGCCAGCTCAGGTGTAGGCCGCGAAGCCCGCGAACGCTGGGGTGCCTATTCGGTGTCTAAAATTGCTATTGAAGCGGTAAGCCAGTTATTTGCCAAAGAGCAGGTACATCCAAATATACGTTATAACTGCATCAATCCCGGAGCAACGCGGACTGCCATGCGCGCCAAGGCCTATCCGAATGAAGATCCGAAAACCCTGCCTACCCCCGATTCAATCATGCCGGCTTATCTGTATTTGATGGGTAACGACAGTCTGCATATGAATGGCCAGAGTATTGACGCACAGGATTAGATTATTCTGTCTGTCATTCAGGGAGCAATCGCTCCCTTTTTATTTCATTTTTAGTCATATTCAGCGCATAAATCTTAAGTAAGTTCACCCCGCTCGCATTGAGTTTCATTAAAATAACAGCATACTAAGCCCCACTATATTTCACTCGAGTGCATCATGACTGAATTAAACAATATTACGGTGACCCATTTAGACGATGGCATGGTGTCGCTGCTGATTGATCAACAGCCTATTTCAGAGAAATACGGCACCAAGTTTGAAGCCAGTATCGTGGATGACATCAAAGCACTCGAAAATGCTCAGAAACTCAAATTGTTCGAGCAATTTGTATTTTCACATCAGGATCTGAATTTTGAACATGCCTATTATTATGTGACTGGCATTGAAAAATTAGACGACAGTTATCGTCTGGCCAAGCATTTTGTTTATCGCATTAAAATTGAAGGTCAGCCAGAAATCGAACATGTCATCAGCAATCAGGGCAAAGCCATGACGGCCGAGGATGTACGTGCCTTTATTCAGGCGCATGTGCAGAAATCACTCAACGATTATACTGACCTGAACTACGCTTATTAAAAGTCGGGTCATTGAATAATCTTGGGCACTTTTCGATAAAGTGCCCTTTTTTTCTTAAAATCCTGCAAAAAATAACAATAAATCGGATTTACATATTAAATATATAAAATTATACGGTTTTTCAAATTAAACTGATTGGACTATGCTTTCTTGAATCACAGATAGATCAAATCAGGAGCGCAGCATGGCTGACCAAAAACGTAAAATTGAAACAATTCACCGGATTGAACAGTTGCAGTTATCTGAAGCATTGATTGTGGCACTCGATGACGCCCTACAAGCTGAATCCGTGGCTGACGCGATTCAGTCCTTACAAGGTTTGGCAGAGCAATGGAATTAATCTCAAACTAAACCGGCAAAATTCTTTGTCGTTTCATTAAATCATGAACTTTTTTCTCGCTGACTCAATGCTGTTTTTTTGAGCTAAATCATCAATTTTCGCTTGCATGTTGGCCCTTGCTTTGATGAGATAAGGACATGGCTCGGTAGGCTACTTTATAGAAGTGATGCCGTCGCATATAGTCATGTAAAAACATGACATCATCATAATATCTCTGCATTTGTTATAAAAATTGTGCCTGTTCTTCACAGTTTCTCTGCAATTTTTCCGTACATTAGGTGCTGTAGAAGATGAACAATTTAATGAGGGTTCAACATGAAAAAGGTTTTGGTGGCACTGGCAATTTCTTGCAGTACATTCATGCTGAGCAATGTCGTCATCGCTGCCCCTCATTTCAATGATGAATCCCGTATGGATTCACGTCATGGTCATGACAAGAAGAAAGCCCGTGAGTTCCGAGAGGAAGATCAGCAGGATAACCGCCGTATGCGTGAAGAACGCGGGGTGAAACGCCTGCAACAGTTACGCTGGCAGCCGGGTTATGTGATGCCGCAGCATTATCGTGGCAATGGCTATAAAGTTGAATATAAAGACCATCGCCTGCCTCGACCTGACCGCAAGCAGCAATGGTACAAAGTCAATAATGACTATATTCTGGTGGATTCTGAAAACAACAGTATTATCCGGATCGTGGGTGACTAGTTCATAAGTGCATTCAAATTTAATCTTCTTTAAGGCCCAACGATGTTTGGGCTTTTTTATTTCACTGGCTGAAAATTTTTATCCCAAAATCTCGCTGCTTTTCCAGTTTTGAGACTACGTGATTCATCTACTAAATTTCTTCATGAATTTAACAATTTAACTAAATAGCCCTCACGCTTTCTATGTACTTGTTCGCTAATTTAGTCTCATCGAAATTAGATATACATTTTAAGGTGAGAGCCATGAAAAAAGTCTTAACTACAATCGCGTTATCTATAAGTGCTTTGTTAGCTACTTCTGCAATGGCAGCACCACAGCATGACTCGCGTTATGACCATAATTCACATAAATCGGCACCACACTGGAATGCCAAAGATAGCAAGAAATGGAATGACGACCGTCGATGGAATGATGACCGCCGTCATAACAACCGTATGGTCAACCCAAGCCGTGACTGGCGCGTAGGACAAACTTTACCTCGCCAATATGACAACAACCGTTTTGAAGTAAGTGATCGCGAAGCACGCCGTTTGCCAAATACCGGTCGTTTCCAGCAATGGTACAAGGTCAACAATGACTACGTTCTGGTCAATGAGCGTACCAACAAAATTGTACGAATCATGAACTAAGCTTTCTCCATTACTGCTCGTCTTGCAGACACCTGAAGTCCCCTTCAGGTGTTTTTTTATATCTGCACTTCCACTTGCGTTTTTTTTCATTAGAATCAAAGCTGGATCTTCAATCATTGAAATGGGCACAGCATGACTTCAGCAGAAACGTCACAAAGCACAACCTTGCAATATGTGCACTGGTTTCGCCATTCTGCGCCTTATATCAATGCGCACCGCAATAAAACCTTTGTAATCATGTTTGATGGCGAAGCCGTCTTAAATGATAACTTTCAGCATATTATTCACGATATTGCTTTATTACATTCTTTGGGCATTCGGCTGATTCTGGTACATGGTGCACGTCCGCAAATTAACCAGAATCTGGCTCAAAGCCAGATTACGACGCCTTTTTACCAGCAGCGTCGGGTCACCACACGTGAATCTTTAAGCTGCGTGATGAATGCCGTCGGTTCGATCCGCCTACAAATTGAAGCACTGCTGTCTATGGGACTGGCCAATTCGCCGATGTATGGCGCCCGGATTGATACCGTTTCAGGGAATTTTGTCACCGCCAAGCCGTATGGCATCCGCGATGGTATCGATTTTCAGTTGACCGGTGAAGTGCGCGCGGTTGATACCGATGCGATTCAGCGCCATCTGGACAGTCATAATATTGTGGTGCTTGGCCCGACCGGTTATTCCACTACCGGAGAAGTTTTTAATCTGCTGGCTGAAGAAGTTGCTACCAAAACTGCGATTCGCCTTAAGGCAGATAAACTGATTTTTCTCGGTAAGCAGCATGGTCTGATGGACAGTAACGGCCAACTCAAACGCGAAGTGACACCGCAACAACTGGATGATTTTATTCCGGTCGAACAAGATGCGCTTGAAAGAGGACTACAATTGAAAGCCGCACAGGAAGCCTCAATGAACGGCGTACATCGGGTGCATCTGATTTCTTATGCCTATGATGGTGCCCTGCTGGAAGAGCTGTTCACCCGGGATGGTTCCGGAACTCTGGTCACCGACGCGCATTATGAAGAAGTGCGGATGGCCGATATTCAGGATGTCGGTGGCCTGATCGGTTTGCTGCGTCCACTGGAAGAAGAAGGCATTCTGGTCTATCGTTCGCGTGAACGCCTAGAAAATGAAATCAACCAGTTTGCCGTAATCGAACGGGACGGCATGATTCTGGCCTGTGCCGCCCTCTACCCGATTCCGACGACAGGGGATGAATTGCGTTCTGCAGAAATTGCCTGTGTTGCGGTACATCCCAGTTATCGCAAGTCTAATCGGGGTAGCCAGATCCTGCATTATCTAGAAGAAAAAGCCAAAAGCATGCAGATTCAGCAACTGTTTATTTTAACTACCCGCACCGCGCACTGGTTTCTGGAACAAGGCTTTGAACCGGCTTCAGTCGATGACCTGCCGGATGCCCGTCAGGCATTTTACAATTATCAACGTAATTCAATTGTTTGCAAAAAGTCACTTTAAAGTGGCTTTTTCTTTCAGTGCTTTAGCTTAATTTTAGATAAAGATATCTGGCAATCTCGCTTTAAATTTTAAAATTCTATTACTCGTTTTTAGCTAAACATATCAATAGATTAGATTTAAAAAAATAACTATAAATTTCATAGGTTTGATTAATTTAAATATTAAATCTTCATTTTTATATAAATCACTTTTCTGCATAAGTTTTGCGCTTTTTTATTTATCTTTTTTCTTCATTAGAAATTCCTGAATAGTTATTTTTTTAGAAAAACAAAAACGATTAGCGTGTGTCTAAGTTTTCATTCACTAGCTTTTCACTTTCGGGAGTTTTGATTCATGCGCCAATCTCATGTTCAGTTTTTAACAAAGACTGCGGTACTCGGTACCGCGATGGCTGGTGTCATGATGCTTTCAGGCTGCTCGAAAAAAGAAGAGACCATTACCCTGAATATCGGTTTCCAAAAATACGGCATATTACCTATTTTAAAAGAACGCGGCACGCTGGAAACCAGCTTAAAACAGCAAGGGGTCAATGTGAAATGGGTAGAATTTCCGGCCGGCCCACAACTGCTTGAGGGCCTGAATGTTGGCAGCGTCTCTTTTGGTGAAGCCGGTGAAGCACCGCCAATTTTTGCCCAGGCGGCCAACTCAAATCTGGTCTATGTGGCCAATCAGCCGCAAGCACCTAAGGCCGAAGCCTTGATTGTACCGAAAGATTCACCAATCCAGTCTATTCAGGATCTGAAAGGCAAACGGGTAGCCCTGAACAAAGGTTCAAATGTGCATTACCTGCTGTTAAAAGTTCTGGAAGCCAACAAGCTGACACTCGGTGATATTGAAGTGATTTATCTACCACCTTCCGATGCACGTGCTGCATTTGAACGTGGTGCAGTCGATGCTTGGGTGATCTGGGATCCGTTCTTTGCAGCTGCTGAACATCAAATTGGTGCGCGTGTCATTGCCAGCGGTGAAAATGTGGTGAGCAATCATCAGTTCTATCTGGCAGATCGCAAGTTCGCAGAAAGCTATCCTCAGGTGGTACAGGCGGTGGTCAACGAACTGAATCTGACCACGGACTGGGTGGCAAAAAATCAGGACGCTGCCGCTCAGCTCCTGCAAAAACCGACAGGTCTGGCCGTCGATGTCTTAAAAACCTCTATTTCACGCATGGGCTTCGGTGTTAAACCCCTCACGACTGACGTGATTCAAAAACAGCAACAGGTCGCCGATGCATTTTATGCGCAGCAGCTGATTCCACAAAAGCTGAATATTGATGCAGCAATTATTAAATAACAGCAGAATAATTCGAGAATAAAGATGAGTCATATAAAAACAGTTTCTTATATCAGCTTAGCGCTATTGAGCTTTAGTCTGACTGGCTGCCAGAAACAGGAACCACAGCAAACGGCTGCCGCAGAAACCACGTCAGCGCAACAAGTTAAAACCATTGCGATTGGCTTTCAGAAATCAGCCTTAAATCTGCTGGTGGCACGTGATGAAAAGCTGTTAGAACAACAATTTCCCAATGCCAAAATTGAATGGAAAGAGTTTCCGGCAGGCCCACAAATGCTGGAAGCCTTAGCAGTCGGTGCAGTGGATTATGGCTATGTGGGAAATACTCCGCCTATTTTTGCACAGGCGGCAGACAAAGCCCTGAGCTACGTGGCCTTTGAAAAAGTGGCGGGAAATTCTTTGGCCGTGGTCGTGCCGAAAGACAGTGCCATTCAAAATATTCAACAATTGAAAGGAAAACGGATCGCGGTGCAGAAAGGTTCAAGTGCCCATGAACTTCTGGCCAAAACCCTGGAAAAAGCCGGATTAAGCTGGTCAGAGATTCAAGCCGTCTGGCTTCCCCCTGCGGATGCACGTGCTGCTTTTGACAAAAAAGCCATTGATGCCTGGGCAATCTGGGATCCCTTCCTGGGTGCAGCCGAGTTCGACAGCAAGGTTAAGGTGCTGATTGAATCTAGTGACTTTCCACAAACCTACTCCTTTTATATCGGCAATCCCGAATTTATTCAGAAGCATCCGGATAGCCCCGGGAAGTTTATCCAGGCTTTAAATGCATCTGACCAGTGGATTCTTAAAAACCAGGCTGTAGCTCTAGATATTTATCAGAAAAGTACCGGTCTGAAACCGGATGTAGCGAAGATTGCATTTGAGCGTCGTCTTAAACCTTCGCCGGTACAACCATTAACGACGGAAGTGATCAAAGCTCAACAGAATATTGCCGATCTCTTCCAGCAGGTTCAACTGATTCCCAAAACCATCAGCGTCCAGCAACAGATCTGGTCGCCAGCGGCCACACATTGATGAGCAAACAAGATCATTTAATTTAAGGAATATTACATGAAAATTTTCTGGTTTATCCCCACTCATGGCGACAGTCGTTACTTAGGCACCAGCAAGGGCGCACGTGTTGTAGATCATGCATACATGAAGCAGATTGCCGTTGCCGTGGATAATCTTGGTTATGAAGGTGTCCTGATTCCGACTGGCCGTTCTTGTGAAGATCCATGGTTAACTGCAGCCAGCCTGATTGATGCGACCAAAAAATTAAAATTCCTGGTGGCATTGCGTCCAGGCGTGACCACGCCGGCACTGGCTGCACGTATGGCCGCGACCTTTGACCGCTTGTCTAATGGCCGAGTACTCCTGAATCTAGTGACTGGCGGTGACGAGCAGGAGCTAAAAGGTGATGGCGTCTATGAAGATCACACAACCCGTTATAAAACGGCGACCGAATACACCACCATCTGGCGTGAAATTTTAAAACGCTCACATACCGGTGAAAGCTTTAGTTTCCATGGCGAACGCTTAAGTGTCGATGATGCAAAATTGCTGTATCCACCCATTCAGCAGCCGCATCCGCCTTTATGGTTTGGTGGCTCATCGGATGATGCCATTGAGCTGGCCACGGATCAGGTCGATACTTACTTGACCTGGGGCGAGCCACCGGCAGCAGTCAAAGAAAAAATTGCAGTGGTAAAAGCCAAGGCTGCAGCTAAAGGTCGTGAACTGAATTACGGGATCCGTTTACACGTGATCGTACGCGAAACCAATGAGCAGGCCTGGGCGGCGGCTGAAGAACTGATTCAATATGTGGATGATGCCACTATCGCTGCAGCCCAAGCCAAGTTCAAATCCATGGACTCGGTCGGTCAGCGCCGTATGGCAGAACTGCACAATGGCGATCGCAGCAAACTCGAAGTTTCTCCAAACCTCTGGGCAGGTGTGGGTCTGGTTCGTGGTGGTGCAGGTACGGCACTGGTCGGTGATCCGGAAACTGTCGCTGCACGTATCCAGGAATATGCCGATCTGGGGATCATCACCTTTATTTTCTCAGGCTATCCACATCTGGAAGAATCCATCCGTTTTGCAGAACTGGTATTCCCTTTACTTCCACTGGAAACCCAGCAAAAACTCACTCAACCAAACTTGACCGGTCCATTTGGTGAAATCGTGGCGAACAACTACACACCGGACGAGAACAAGCAGGCTGAGAAAATTAAGGAGTCTGCTTAATGTCAAAAGTCGTTTCCGTTGAAACCCTGACCCCAAAGCAAGTTTCACGTGGAACAATTCTGGGGCAGCATCTGCTGCCCTGGCTGGTTCCAATTTTCTTGATTGCAGTTTGGCAAATTGCCTCTAGCACAGGCCTGCTGGAAAGCCGGATTCTGCCTGCACCGAGTGCCGTGGTTTTAGCCTTCTGGAATTTATTGCTCAGCGGTGAACTGTGGACGCATGTGCAAGTCAGTGCAGGACGTGCCATCAGCGGATTATTGGTAGGTGGTGGTTTGGGCCTATTGCTGGGTCTGTTAAATGGTTCATCCAAAACTGCCTCTACCCTGCTCGACACCACCTTGCAGATGATCCGCAATATTCCTGCACTGGCACTCATTCCCCTAGTCATCTTATGGTTCGGGATTGATGAATCTGCCAAATTGTTTCTGGTGGCGATTGGGGTATTTTTCCCGATTTATATCAATACCTATCATGGGATTCGTTCCGTCGATCCGCAATTGATCGAGATGGGCAAAAGCTATGGCTTAACTCGCTGGCAACTGTATAAAGAAATTATTCTGCCGGGTGCGATGCCGTCAATTCTGGTCGGACTGCGTTTTTCTCTAGGTCTGGTCTGGGTATTGTTAATCGTGGCCGAAACCATTTCCGCCCAGTCTGGTATTGGTTATATGACCATGAATGCACGTGAATTTTTGCAAACTGACGTGGTTCTGGTAGGTATTTTATTGTATGCCCTGCTTGGCAAACTGGCCGATGTTCTGGCAGTGGCTTTAGAACGTTTCCTTCTGAGCTGGCATGCCGGGTATCAAAAATAAAGAATAAATGAGGAGCATGTGATGACTGATCTCAGTTTAGGGCGTCATGCCAATGACCCTATTGTGCCACTGGAACCACCTACGGCAGATATCAATCCTGCTGCAGTGCTCGGTGCCGAAATTATCATTGAACAGCTGCACAAGTTTTACGGTTCGGTCAAGGTTCTGGAAGATCTGGACCTGCATATCCAGCCGGGTGAATTTCTGGCAATTGTCGGTCGCAGCGGTTGTGGTAAAAGTACCTTATTGCGCCTGATTGCCGACTTGGAAAAACAGAGCTACGGCGAAATCAAATTTAAGTCTGCCCGGCATATCCGTGAAGGCATTACTGCAGATGATATCCGGGTGATGTTTCAGGACCCTCGCCTGTTGCCCTGGCGCAGCATCGAACAGAATGTGCAACTCGGTTTACCGAAGGAGCAGCATGCCAAAGCTTCGCAAATGCTGGAAAAGGTCGGGCTCAAAGAAAAAGCTGGACTCTGGCCTTCACAACTTTCCGGGGGTCAACGGCAACGTACTGCCTTGGCGCGGGCATTGTCGCATCAACCGCGTATTCTACTGCTGGACGAACCGCTCGGTGCTCTGGATGCCCTAACACGTCTGGAAATGCAAAACCTGATTGAGCACCTCTGGACCGAACAAGGCTTTACCGCCATTCTGGTCACGCATGACGTCAGTGAAGCCGTGCAACTGGCAGACCGGATTATCTTGCTGGACAAAGGCCATATTGCCAAAGAGTTTAGAGTCAATTTGCCACGTCCCCGGCAAAAAAGTGTGACATTTGCAGAACTGGAACAGCAGGTCTTGCAGGCAGTTTTAGCGACCTGAATACCCACTCCAACCCAAAATCGCACATGGTTTTGGGTCTTATTCTTATAAAAAATACTTTTATCTCAATGAGAAGACATTTTCATCACTTTCATTTCAACATTATTCTTCTCCTCCATTGATGAAGAAAAAAGATGAATAAATGAAGTATTTTCAGAAACTTGAATTTTTCTCCCGGTGTAGATGCATTTAGCCTGTTTTAAATATTAATCTAGAGAATAAATCATCATTATTCAAAAAATTAGCCTGTGACTGTGTGCACAAATCTGATGATTTGCCGTACAATTGAGGATTCCCTTTTTCATTGTTTTTTATATTTGCTAATGGAACAAAAAAAGAGTACTCAAAAACGCAATCAGCTGCTAAATGCTGCACTAGACGTATTTTCCCTATATGGTTTTAATGGGGCAAGTCTGGATGAAATCGCACAAATTGCAGAAATGCATAAGTCGAATATTTTCTATTATTATGAAAATAAAGAAGCCCTGTATGTCGAGGTATTAACCACCGTTTTACAAAAATGGCTGGCGCCTTTACAAACCCTGGAAGCTGAACTTGAACCTGAAGAAGCGATCACCAATTATTTGATGCAAAAAATTGAAGTGTCGCGTACCCAGCCTAAAGCATCCCGTTTATTTGCTTTGGAGGTGATTCAAGGTGCACCGCATATTCTGGAAATTTTAAAAGGTCCGCTGAAAAAACTGGTCAAGCGTAAAGCCAAAGTAATTTCCAACTGGCAGGAGCAAGGCAAGATTTCTGCAGATATTGATCCTGAGTTACTGATTCTGAATATTTGGGCGATTACCCAGAACTATGCAGACTTTGCGACGCAAATGGAAATGGTCACGGGTAAAACTTTGCGTAACCGCAGCATGCAGCAACGCATTATCCAGCATACGGTACACATGATGTTATACGGCGTGATTCCACGCACGGATAAATAAGCAAGCGCTTCTGATTGGCACACGACCATAGCTGCTATGGTCGCCGAGCAAACTTGACCTTCCTATTTATTTTACCATTTGATATAAATCTAATAATTTTTTCGCACCCAATAACAGATTTTCTTCCCAATCCAGATGCGCAGTCTCATTGGCTCCATCACTAATGTATTTCACTGAAATCAGCCGAACGCCCAGCTTTTTACAGACTTTGGCCAAGGCATAGCCTTCCATATCGACCAAATTACACGCCACTTTTGAAATACCGGTTTCAAAGCTGTCGCCTGTGCCACAAATCCCTTTCGGCAAATGGTCAAAGTAAGACTCCAGCTCAATCGCACCCGGGAAATGCTGATCCATCGGGGTCATACCGACCTCAAAGCCGAGGGGTGAAACATCCATATCACGCTGTACAAATTGCGTGACTTCAACCAGTTCATGCGCATTGAAATGCGAACTCCCCGCGCTGCCCAAATTCAGCAAGGTACTGCAACCGGTGTTCTGAATTACCTCAAAGGCTTTAAAGGCCGCGTTGACTTTGCCAATCCCGCTGTAATGCACCTGAACGCCTTCTGCTTCAAACAAGCCTTTGGATTCATTGGATAGAGCCATGATGAGCGCCAGATCGGACATTCGAAACACCTGATATCAAGAAAAACCCTGACATTAGAAAACAAAAGCGGCTGAATGAAAAGCACCAGTGCTCTGATCAGACATCATCAATGTGTACAAAAACAAAACTGCTCAATTCTAAGGAAGATGAATTTTCAAGAAAAATATTGCATAAAAACACAACAGCAAGACGAAAGCGCGAGATTATGGCAATATATAGCCTCTCGATATTTCTAAGCACTTGATTTGCCCATGCAGCTGCTCCGTCTAAATGCTTTAGCCTCTCATTCTGAATTACCCAAAACTGCCGTGACCATCGGTAATTTTGACGGCGTGCATTTAGGCCATCAGGCGATGATCCGTCAGCTGCAACAGGTGGCCAAAGCACAGGGTTTAAAATCTGTAGTGATGATTTTCGAGCCGCAACCACTTGAATACTTTCAGGGTTATGATGCCCCACCGCGTATTTCATCATTGCGTGAAAAAGTTGAATATCTGACTGAGCTGGGTGTGGACTATATCGCAGTGGCGAAATTTGACCATACTTTTCGCAGCCTGACTGCAGAAGCTTTTGCCGACATTTTAAAAGAAAAACTGAATGCCCGGCATCTGGTCTTAGGCGATGATTTTCACTTTGGTAAAAACCGCCAAGGCAACAGCGAATTCCTGCGCAATTACGGGTTTGAAGTGACCAATTTAAATACCATTGCTCTAGATGGTGAACGGGTCAGTTCCACCCGGATTCGCCAGACCTTGCAAGCTGGTGATTTAGCCTTGGCCGCACAATTGCTGGGTCGTCCTTATAGCATTACTGGGCGGGTGCAATATGGCGATCAGATTGGTCGAACCATTGATTTCCCGACCATTAATGTACGGCTCAACCGTCATAAGCCCTGCCTGAAAGGAATTTATGGGGTGGAAGTCATTTGTGAAACCCAATCCTTAAAAGACAAAGTAAAAGCCGACTCTGCAACGCAAACCGGTATTGCGGGTTATGACCCGACTGCCCTGTTTGGGGCAGGTCATGTCGGCACACGTCCAGCCATCAAACAAGCACACCCAGAGTGGCGATTAGAAGTACATTTTCCAGATGTTTCTGCTAATCTGTATGGCCTGTTGATGCGGGTGACGTTCTTAAACTATTTACATGGCGAAAAGGACTATCCTTCGCTTGAAGCGCTAAAAGCCGGAATTGATGATGATGTCGAGAAACTGCTTGAGTTTCGTCGAAATCACCCCACATTTCCCTTTTAATATCCCATATTTTTATTGTAAAACGTGTCAGTGACATAACTGATTAGATTGGAAGATGACTTGCATGAGCGATAAGCAAACTCCTGAAAATGCAGTGGACTATAAAGCCACGCTAAACCTCCCAGGTACTGACTTTGCAATGAAAGCAAATTTGGCAGTACGTGAAGCGAAATGGTTAGAAGAGTGGTATGCCGACAACATTTATCAGCAGATTCGTGAATCGCGTATTGGCAAGAAAAAATACGTGCTTCATGACGGCCCTCCTTATGCCAATGGTCAAATTCATTTGGGTCATGCGGTCAACAAAGTACTCAAAGACATCATTATCAAAAGCCGTGTCATGGATGGCTTTGATGCACCGTATGTACCGGGCTGGGACTGTCACGGTTTGCCAATCGAACTCAAAGTCGAAGAAAAAGTCGGTAAAGTCGGCGTAAAAGTGGATGCATCTACCTTCCGTAAAGCCTGCCGTGAATATGCCTACACCCAAGTTGAGCTTCAAAAGAAAGACTTCGTACGTATGGGCGTATTCGGGGATTGGGACAATCCTTACTTAACGATGAACTTCAAACAAGAAGCTGACATCGTACGTTCATTGGGTGCAATCGCGAAAGCAGGTCATATCGAGCCAGGTCTGAAACCAGTCAACTGGTGTTTAGACTGTGGTTCATCACTCGCTGAAGCTGAAGTTGAATACGAAGATAAAAAATCTGACGCAATTGACGTCGGTTTCACGGTTGTAGACCTTGCTGATTTATCTGCACGTGTCGGCGTAGAAATCGCTGATCGTACGGATATCGTGATTTGGACAACAACGCCTTGGACCATGCCTGCCAACCAAGCGGTTGCATTACACGCTGAACTTGAATACCAACTGGTGAAAGCAATTGGTGAAGACAAAGCATCACAAAACTTCATCCTTGCGAAATCATTGGTTGAGTCTGCAACTCAGCGTTATGGCTTTACTGCATTTGAAGTGCTTGCTGAATTCACAGGTGCAAAACTTGAGAATTTAGTTCTTCAACATCCTTTAATTGCTGAACGCCAAGTCCCAGTGATCTTGGGTGAACACGTCACCGATGCTAGCGGTACAGGTGCAGTACATACCGCACCGGGCCACGGTGTGGACGACTATAAAGTTGGTTTACAGTACAACTTAAAAGTAGAAAACCCAGTCGGCGGTAATGGTGTGTATTTACCGACTTCGCCAATCTTCCCGGGCGAGCACATCTACAAAGCCAATCCAAAAATCATTGCAGCATTGACTGAAGCGACCAAGCTTTGGGCACACGTGGTGATCAAGCATAGCTACCCGCATTGCTGGCGCCATAAAACCCCGATTATCTTCCGTGCGACCCCACAATGGTTCATCAGCATGGATGCCAAAGGTCTGCGTCAAAATGCACTGAATGCGATTGAAAACGAGATCAGCTTTGTACCGGACTGGGGTAAAAACCGTATCCAGGCGATGATTGAAGGTCGTCCGGACTGGTGTATTTCACGTCAACGTACTTGGGGTGTGCCAATTCCGTTCTTCGTACACAAAGACACCAATGAATTGCACCCACGTACGCCTGAACTGATTGAAGAAGTGGCTAAGCTGATCGAGCAAGAAGGCATTGATGGCTGGTATAACCGTGATGCCTCTGAGTTTATCGGTGCGGATGCTGAACAATACAACGCAGTTCGTGACACATTAGATGTCTGGTTTGACTCTGGTACAACGCACTATGCGGTACTGCGTGAACGTGAAGAACTGACTGATCCTGCTGATTTGTACCTTGAAGGTTCAGACCAGCACCGTGGCTGGTTCCAGTCGTCGTTATTGACCTCGATTGCGATTAACGAACGTGCGCCATATAAAGGTCTATTGACTCACGGTTTCGTCGTGGATGAAAAAGGCCGCAAGATGTCCAAGTCGATCGGTAACGTGATCACGCCGCAAGACATCATTAAAGATATGGGTGCGGATGGTTTACGTTTCTGGATCGCCTCTGCGGATTACCGTTATGAAATGACAGCGGGTAAAGAAATCTTTAGCCGTGCCTCTGACGGTTACCGTCGTATTCGTAACACGCTTCGTTTCTTATTGGCGAATTTGAATGGTTTCAAACCATCAACAGATGCCCTGCCTGTAGATCAATTGATCGCACTTGATCAATACATCTTGCAACGTGCATCTGAAGTGCAAGAAACTATTAAGAAAGCATACGAAGATATGAACTTCCATATCGTCACCACTGCTTTAACGAATTTCTGTATCAACGACTTAGGTGGTTTCTACTTAGATATCATCAAAGACCGTCAGTACACCACGAAAGCGGATTCGCAAGCACGTCATTCTGCACAAACTGCGTTGTATCACTTGGTACAGGCATTCGTGCGTTGGATGTCACCAATCCTGAGCTTCACTGCACAAGAAGCTTGGCCGTTAATCCCTGAGCAATCAGAGAAATACGTGTTCACGGCTGAATGGTATGATATTCCTGTGGCTTCAACTGCAAATGTAGTATCTGAAGCTGAATGGCAAACGCTCCTTGCTGTGAAATCTGCAGTAAATAAATTCATTGAAACTGCACGTACCGCTAAAACTGTCGGTTCTAACTTGTCTGCCAAAGTTGAACTTTGGGCAAATGCTGAATTAAAAGCAGTGCTAGATAAGTTAAGTGATGAGCTTCGTTTCGTCCTGATCACATCACAAGTGATCGTGAATGCATTTGATGCAGCACAAGGTGAAGCATCTGATCTTGAAGGCTTAAACGTAAAAGTTTCAGCAGCTGATGGCGAAAAATGCGTACGTTGCTGGCATGTATTACCAGATGTAAATACACATTCTGCACATCCTGGTCTATGCGGTCGTTGTATTATCAACCTTCCTACAGGCCAAGGCGAAGAGAGAAAATATGCCTAATACCCACAGCAAAAAGGGCTTATTCCAGTTCTATCCCCATAATTTATGGTGGGTTGGGCTGGCCATTCTGGCGATCATTCTGGATCAATGGACCAAATGGATTGCAGTGACAAATCTGAATTATGCAGATCCTGTTCCTGTGCTGCCCTTTTTAAATTGGACACTGCTACATAACTATGGCGCTGCCTTTAGTTTCCTGTCCGATGCTGGTGGTTGGCAACGCTATTTCTTTACTTCACTGGCAGGTTTAGTGTCTGTGATCTTCGTGTTTTGGCTGATGCGTATGCCAAAAGACATGAAAATCTTGCCGTTAGCGATTGCCCTGATTCTGGGTGGTGCCATCGGTAATTTAATCGACCGGGTTAGCCTCGGCTATGTGGTCGATTTTATTCATGTGTATTACCAGAACAGCCACTTCCCTGCGTTCAATATTGCAGATAGTGCCATTACTGTAGGCACTATTCTGATGCTGATTGATACCTTTTTCTTAGAAAAACATCGAATTCAACGGGCGCAAGCACAACATGACTGATTTTATTCATCCTAACGAAGAAACTCGGGTTGCAGACGGTTCTAAAGTCGAGCTGCACTTTTCTGTCGCAATCGAAAATGGCGTAGAAATTGACAATACCCGTAGCCGTGAAGAACCGGTCAGCCTGGTGATTGGTGATGGCAATTTACTGCCTGGTTTTGAAAAAGCATTGTTTGGTTTACGTGCCGGTGACCGTCGTACGGTGAGCCTGCCGCCAGAAGATGCTTTTGGTCCATGGAATCCAGAAAACATCCAGAAATTTGATACGGTGAAGTTCGGAGAACGTCCGATCGAAGGTCACATGATCGAGTTTGAAGACAAAGCCAAAGCCACCCTGTATGGCGTGGTGAGATCGGTGAATGATGACATCACTGAAGTGGACTTTAACCATCCATTGGCAGGCAAAAACATCACCTTTGAAGTGGAAATCTTTAAAGTGACACCTGCGGGTCAACAAGGCATTAAACTGATGTAAGACATTAGCTAATTAACTGATTTTAAAAAAGCTCCTTCGGGAGCTTTTTTATTTTCCGGATACAAATCATCTCTAGTCACCTTCCTGAAATCTGATTATTTTAATTTGATGATCAGATCCGAAGAAAGGATGAAACATGAAAATTTATATTGTGGTTGGGAGTGTGCGTGAAGGACGTACCGCGATTAAAGTGGCGCACTGGGTACTGCAGGAAATTAAAAGTTATTCCTTTAGCACTTTGGAAACTGAAATTGTCGATTTAAAAGAATGGGATCTTCCGCTATTTTCTGGTGCCCATCCTCCCCTGACCGGGATTTATGATCAGCCCAAACAGCAAGAGTGGGCCGACAAGATTGCGCTTGGCGATGCCTTTATTTTTGTCACGCCTGAATACAATCATGGCTATAGCCCTGCCCTGAAAAATGCCCTGGATTATCTCGGCAAGGAATGGCAAGGCAAGCCGGCAGCTTATATTGGTTATGGCGCAACCAATGGCTCACGTTCGATTGACCAGATTCGTCAAGTCGGCACTCAACTTGGACTGGTAGATACCAATGCCGTGATCGAAATCCGTGACATCTTTGCACGCAACAAAGATTATTCCTTCCAAGGCAATGAATTTGATAATAAAAACTTAAAAGCTGTAGTGGATAGACTGATTCAATATGTCAGTGCTTAATGACTGGACGACAGCCCTGTACGTTTTAGCCTACATGCAGCGCAGAGTTTAGCCGCTATGCAGTCATTTTATGCGAGGCTATAGTGAGTACATAGACAGACAGGAAGTCTGCAAAGCGATACGACAACAATAAAAAGCGCCAATCAACAGGACGTTGACAGATTAGACAGGAGTCAGATCTGAGAAGCAAATCCAGAAAAGCCTCGACAGGATGTTGAGGCTTTTCTGTTTAAACTTTAGGTTTAACTAGAGTAGTGATCGGAATGCATCAAACATCAACCTTAAAGCCGAGATCAACATCACAGGCGGCCTGCCCTCCCCGGATCTCCCAATTTTCTAGTGCACTTTCTCTCAGATGAATCAGAATATGATCTGCAGGAATGCCGATTTCTCCGAGACTTTTGACCATCTGCTGATACAAATTGCGCTTGGTCTCCAGACTGCGGCCAGCAAAACAGTCAATACTGATCAAGGTAAAATATTCAGGCTGAGCTAAATGGCTCATATAATGAAAACGATGCGCTTCATGCACGACCAGACGAATATTACGATCATATTCAGGCAGCTGAAAGGCAGTTTTCACACAATGAAATACGCTGTTAAGCAATTGTTCCTCAACTGCTTGAGGATATTGTTGCCGAACTTCAATTTGAATCGTAGGCATAGGAGCTTCCTTTTTATTATTTTATGGACGTTTTTATTTATATCAGTTGATGCATATCAAAAGAGTTTTCTCTCGCTAACATACAGCAAAATCATCACCGCAGTTTATGATTTGGTCAGATGATCATTTTGAAACAGTATTTTTAAAATTATCTTTTAAAATTCGGCTGTCGGCTTTGACCTACAATCCATGCAGTTAAACTGCCCTATTGCGTTGTATCGCTTCAGGCTATATTCAGATCATACCAAGACAGGAAGTCTTGTAAGAAAAATAAAAAAATTCACGTAGCAGGATGCTGATCGGTATAACAGACATTATACCTTTAACAGAATATGAAAAGGCCTTCACAGGATGTAGAGGCCTTTTTCTTTCATGCCAGCATCAGCTTAAAAAGATTTTTATTCAGATGGTCAGCTTATTCAATATTTCATATTTAGATAAGCATCCTAAAAGCAGAGGATTAAGGTGCTGTCATTTTTAACAGAGCTGCTTGCGGACCATCTTGAATCACCCACAGTGAACCATCCTGTGCCTGAGCAACCCCGCGAATCCGCTCTTTCATATCCAGACGCTGAACTTCTTTCACTGGGGTCTGGTTCGTATCCACAATCACAATCGCCTTGGAAGACAGACCGGTCGCAATCGCCTTATTTTTCCATTGCGGGAAGACATTAGCCGTATAAAATATTAAATCTGAAGGAGAAATTACCGGAGTCCAATCCAGTGCCGGGGCTTCAAATTCAGGTCGGGTACTGTGATCAGGAATGGGCTTGCCATCATAATGATTGCCATTAGACACTAACGGATAACCATAATTTTTAGCTTTGACAATCTTGTTCAGTTCATCGCCGCCTTTCGGTCCCATTTCGATCACCCAAAGCTGCCCTTCCGGATCAAAAGCCATGCCTAGAGGATTACGATGTCCGAGACTCCAGACCTGCTGGGCAATTTTACCCTGAGTCATAAACGGATTATCGGCAGGGATTGAGCCATCATCATTCAGGCGAATAATTTTACCGGCATTAGATTGCATGTCCTGTGCAGGATCAAATTGCTGACGCTCTCCTGAACTGATCCATAACTTACCATCCGACCCGAATATAATCCGATGGGCATAATGTCCCTGGCCTGAAAATTTCGGAACTTGCGTCCAGATCCGTTCAATTTGTGTGAGTTGAGGAGTGGCTTGATTTAGGTCCAGTTTGCCACGAATCACCACTGCACCATATCCGCCTTGGCCTTGTTCGGCATAGCTCAGATATACCCACCGATTCTTTGCAAAATCTGGATGTAAGGCTACTTCACCTAAGCCACCCTGGCCTCCATATGCGACTTGAGGTATACCTTTAACTTCAATTTTTTTCTTGGTTTTTGGATCAAAGAGCTGCAATTTTCCTTTGCGCTCAGTAATCAATAGTCGGCCATCATTTAAAGTAGTAATCGCCCATGGTTCATTAAATTGAGCAACCTGTTCGGTCTTATATTTTTGCAAGTTTGAAGAGACTGCATCCGATTTGGCAGCTGATGTAGATGCCTCTTGAGTACTTCTAGAAGATGAATTCTCTGCATGACAGGCAGTAAACGCTAAAGCACAACAACTGAGTAGAATTTTTATTTTAAATTGCGACAACATTATCTTCTCCATACTGATTTATTATTCAAATTAAAATCAAGATACAGAATTCCTGATGTAAATTCAGCAGAGAAAGGTAAATAGATACATTTTAAAAGCTATAAAACGATTTAATTTTGAAGTTTTATTTATATTTTTTGCACAAAAAACACCCCCTATCATTTGAC
>NZ_JAUZUU010000025.1:0-23768 GCF_031844225.1 Acinetobacter sp. RRD8 | reverse complement strand
TAGAGGTGTTCAATATCTTTCTATTCGCTATACCAATCGTTTAGAAGCAGCAAATTTACGAGCATCAGTCGGTACGACTGGTGATTTATACGATAATGCTTTGGCTGAAACGGTGAATGGCTTATACAAAACAGAGGTGATTGAATATCTAAAAGCAGATTGGCAAGGTTTAGCAGATGTACAACTTGCGACACTAAACTGGGTAGATTGGTTCAATAAAAAGCGTGTACACAGTGCACTGGGTTGTATCACCTTTTGAGTTTGAAGCAATGTACTATGACAAGATTAACCCGTTAGGTCAGGTGGCCTAACTTAAATAAAAAAGTCTCCGACAAACCCGGTACGGTTCACCTTCAGTTCATTAATTTAGTCTTTTTAAAGCTACTTTTGCATAGAAAATATTCTGGATAGGTTCTAAGCAATCACCTTTAAATTTATGAAAAGCAATTACACAAAATTATTTATAGGCTCTGCAGTTGCATTAGCTTGAAGCCTGTATATATATATTTGGCTACCTTTATCGGGTAAATTCTATACTTGAAATGTCAACAGCCCCAATACAAAATCTGAGAAATATATGAGTGCAGAAGCCACATCTATCAGCCTTTTATCCCCTGTCATATTGCTCACGGCTGCAGTGATCGCAGTCCCCTTAATCAAGCGCCTAGGATTAAGCTCGGTATTGGGATATTTAATTGCAGGATTAATTATTGGTCCATTTGGACTGGCATTTTTCTACGATTCTGCGTCTATTTTGCATATCGCTGAGCTTGGTATTGTGATGTATCTGTTTGTGATTGGACTAGAAATGCGTCCATTGTATTTATGGAGTTTAAGAAAAGAAATTTTTGGATTAGGTACATTACAAATTAGTGCCTGTTCATTGGGGCTAACGGCTGTAGGCTTGGTCTATGGCTATTCTTGGCAAGTGAGTTTTGTGTGTGCTGCAGGCTTTGTACTCACCTCGACTGCAATTGTAATGCAACTTTTGGGAGATCGTGGAGACATTGCTCAACCAAGAGGACAAAAAATTGTCTCGATTCTGCTGTTTGAAGACTTATTGATTGTACCTTTATTGGCAATTGTCGCTTTTATCGCACCGAATCATATTGTTGAAAGTACTTCTACGCGTTTGCAGAGCATCGGAATTGGTTTAATTTCAATTGCAGGTTTAATCGCTGCAGGCTATTGGTTGCTTAATCCTTTATTTCGCTTATTAGCTGCAGCCAAAGCCCGTGAAGTCATGACTGCAGCGGCACTCTTGGTGGTGCTCGGCGCAGCATTACTGATGCAAGTCACTGGCTTATCGATGGCAATGGGGGCATTCCTTGCAGGGGTATTACTCTCCGAATCCACTTTTCGCCATCAGATTGAAGTAGATATTGAACCGTTTCGTGGCATATTGCTCGGATTATTTTTTCTAGGTGTAGGCATGTCACTAGACCTTAACGTCGTAAAAAATAACTGGGTGTTAATCTTAAGTGCTGTACTTCTGCTGATGTTTGTCAAAGCATCCATGATTTACCTAATTGCACGCATGACCAAAAGTTCACACTCCGAAGCACTCGATCGCGCATTACTGATGGCTCAAGGGGGTGAGTTTGCTTTTGTACTCTTTGCTGCCGCCATGAGTGCTCAAGTCATTAGTGCTGTTGAACGCTCAAACCTGACTGCGATTGTAGTCTTGTCAATGATTTTGACCCCGATTATTGGCTTTCTATTTAAACGTTTTACCCAAACTACAGAACAAACTTCTTTAGAAAATATCCGTATTGCCGAAGGACTTTCTGGAAAAGTATTGATGATTGGTTTCGGTCGTTTTGGACAAGTCTCCAGTCAATTACTGCTTGCTCGAGGCATTGATGTGACCATCATTGATAATGATATCGACATGATTCAAAACGCTGAAAGATTTGGATTTAAAATTTACTATGGCGATGGTTCTCGTTTAGATATTTTACATGCCTCGGGAGCAGATACGGCTGAAGCAATTGTTGTTTGCGTAGACCACAAAGAAACGACGAATAAGATTGTAGAGTTGGTGCAACATGAATTTCCTTTAACCAAGTTACTGGTTCGCTCTTATGACCGTGAGCATGCGCTGCATTTAGCAAAACAAAATGTGGATTATATGATTCGAGAAACCTTCGAGTCGGCAATGCTATTTGGCGGTGCGATTTTAGAAGAATTGGGTGTTGACCAGAGTGATGTTGAAGAAATTAGCCAAGAAATCCGAGAACGAGACAAAGAACGTTTTGAAACCGAAGTTGCAGCAGATGATGTCTATGCGGGTATCGGCTTGCAATACACAGGACCGCGTCCGACTGCACCTTTAATTACACCAAAGCACACAGGACAAATTCTGAATGAAGATGACACTCAGCAATAATTTCACGTATTAAACCCAAATAAAAAAGAGGTCTGTGTAGATCTCTTTTTCGGTAAGCATCCGCTGAACCCCACTTTTCTTATTTTCTCAATATCCCAAACCAAACTAAAATTTCTCAAACAAGTTCATCACGTCATTTTCCGTCAGTTTCGCTTCGCCCTCATGATCGGTACTTAGAATAGACTGTGCCAGTTCTGCTTTATTTTGCTGTAAGGCAAGAATTTTTTCTTCTATGCTTTTATTGGTAATCAGCTTGTACACAAATACCGGCTTATCCTGTCCAATCCGCCATGCACGATCTGAAGCTTGATCTTCAGCAGCAGGGTTCCACCATGGATCATAGTGAATGACCGTATCTGCGGCAGTTAGATTCAGACCGACCCCTCCTGCTTTCAGACTGATTAAAAATACCGGCACTTGTCCAGACTGAAATGCTGTAATGACTTCATCTCGCTTTTTGGTCTTTCCAGTCAGCTTCACATAGCCAATTTCTGCGTGATGGAGCTGTTGTTCAATCAGTTCCAGCATTGAGGTAAACTGAGAGAAAATAAGAATTTTTCGTCCCTCTTCCACCATTGGAACAACCATATCCATCAACTGTTCAAGTTTGGCAGAATGCGCCTGCCCGGTTTTAACTGAATCCAGTTTCAGCAAGCTAGGATGACAACAGACCTGACGCAGCTTCAGCAAGGCATCTAAAATTTGGATTTGACTACGCTTAAAGCCTTTTTCTGCCACAATTTTCTGAATATTTGCCTGCATCGTGGCGCGAACAGCCTCGTATAGCTTGGATTGCTGGTCATTCATATCAATATTGACTTCAATCGTGGTTTTTTCTGGCAACTCTTTGGCTACGTCAGTTTTCAAGCGACGTAAAATGAAGGGCTTAATCCGGTTGACCAACTTTTGCCTTAACTGCTGATCACCGCGTTTTTCAATCGGATGACGGTACTTTTTATTAAAGATTTCTTGTGAATATAAAAATCCTGGCATTAGAAAGTAAAATAGTGCCCACAGCTCACCCAAATGATTTTCCATCGGGGTACCTGTTAGACACAAACGATGTCGTGCTTTTAATTGCCGTACTACCTGTGCAGCTTTGGCACGCGGATTTTTGATATTCTGCGCCTCATCCAAAATGAGTTGATGATATTCATATTGCTTTAATTGTTCTTCATCTCTCGCTAGAAGCGGATAGGTGGTTAACACAATATCATAGTGCGGAATCTGCTCAAAATTCTGATGGCGGTCGGGCCCCTGTAGCAGCAATACCTTCAGCTGAGGGGTAAATTTCTCCGCTTCTTTGAACCAGTTATGCATCAGCGATGTGGGTGCAACAATTAAGGCGGGACTGTCCTGCAAATATCCAACCTGCTTTTCCATGAGTAAATGGGCTAAAGTTTGTGCTGTTTTCCCCAAGCCCATATCATCTGCCAGAATCCCGCCATGCTGGGTTTCCCTTAAAAACTGTAACCAGCCTAAGCCCTGCTGCTGGTATGGACGCAACTCCCCCTGAAAACCTTGTGGTGTCGGCAGTTGTTGCTGATAGCCTTGTTTGAATTTCTGTACAAATTGCTGCAGGCGATCACTGACCTGCCATGTCATCCCAAGATTATGCTGCAATTCTAATAATTGACTCGCATCATAGCGATCAATACTGCGCTCTTCTTGCTGTAGAATGCTCTGCAGATGCAACAATACCGGCTTAATATCCCTAGCGGATAGAGCCAAATCAGGTTGATCAACTGCAGTTTTCACGGTGAAAATTTGACTGTCATGCAGATGAATAAACGTCCGCGGATCAAGTAAATCAGGATTTACTCGCACCAAAGCTACGAGCGCATCAAGCAAATTATAAGAATTGCCTGCACTGTCTTGAACCGTCGCCCCGATATTGAACCAGTCCTGCTGGCCTTCAGATTCAGTGATAGAAATATTTAAATTTTCAACATATTGCAGATTAAAGGGGCTGTTTTCCAGATGCTCTATCTGCCAGCCCATCAACTCAATTTGATTGATGGGCATCAGCTGTTTGATCCAGTCTCCATAGAAAGCAAAAACCATAGAATCAAGACGTTGTTTATCCAATTTTAATTGCTGCTCATAACTAAGATCTTTCACCCACTTCAGTGATTCGACCAATAGCTGTAAACGCTGGATTGACTGTTGTTCCTGAACTAAGTCCCGAAGCTGTCGCACCATTTTGCCATGCTGTTCATCAATAAAACTGTCACCTGATGTACCTGCTTTAATTCGCCCACCTGCATAGGAGAATTCAATTTCGGCACAAACAGACTCTTCCCATTTCCAATCAAATTTATTTAAAACACCGAAGCGTAAAATTGGCTGGGGACTTCCCTCAAGGACATCAATATGCTGAATAGACTCGGGCTGAGGCAGATTTTTCACGTCTGAATATTGATGAGTCAGTTTCTCAAACTCTGGCAAGAGCTTAGCTGGAAGATCAGGCATCTGTAAAAAATGGTACAGAAGATTTGCCGTATATTCACCATATAACTGGCCCACCGTGTTCTGTTGAATATCCACATAACATGGTGGATGGCTCGCGAGAATCTGAATATGAGGATTTGATTTTAAATCGAGTCGAATATCACCATTGACCAATTCAATGTTTAAATGCTCTGTCTGTTTGTTTAAACCTTGTTGCCAGATCAGTTCGATGTGATAGCCTTGTTCTGACCATTGAAGTGCAGTATGGCTCTTTTTTTTCCAGTACACATCGCCACTTTGAATAAAAGATTTGAAATGCTCCAATAAAATGCTTGAGATATCAAGATTGCTTTGATAAAAGCGTTCGTCGCTGTTTATTTTGGCATAATAATAAATCTGGTTAAATAATTGTCGTTTTTGTTCAGGTAAAGTCAGATGCTTTCTGGTGATATTTTCATATTGGGTATAATAACTTTCCCCTGCAATTGAGCCGTTCTTATTGCGTCTGGCCTTCTGAACCTCAACTGTCAATTTCTTTAAGCTGACCGACTGATCTAGCAGGTAAATTAAATAATTGTTTGTTTTGACAGATTGCTCTGGTTCAGTCTGTTGTAAATACCGATTAAAATCATTCAACCAGCGCTGCGCCTGATCATCCCCCCATCGGCGTTTTGCGATTCCCTGCGGAGATTGAGATTCAGCATAACGCTGTTGAAATTCCTGACGATATTCTTGAAAGAATAACCGCGCTAAAGCAGCAGCATGTTTACAGTTATATCCAACTGGACAAGTGCAGTCATCATCGATTAAACGGTCTTTTTTAAGATTATAGGTAATCGCGGTATCGTAATAATCAGTCCCTTCAATTTGAGCATACATCGTGACATCATCATTTTCCTCAAAGAACTCAATTGTTTCCCTATCAATGTGTTTAGCATAGCTCAGACTGCGCTGAAGAGTTGCAGTACTAAAGCGAGATAGAAAATTGATCAATAAGGACATAATTACCAGACACCAAAATGTTTATACAATTATAACGGACAAAGCTGTCATTTCAGAACAGTAGGGCTCGCCAACGTATCAGAAGAAAATAAATCCATGCTCAAAAAAAACTTAATGTTTACTACAATGGATGGGGTGAACATTGGCTCGATTTGTAAGGTTGCAATCCTATTCAGCAATATCGCTCATGATCTATTACCTGGACAAATTCAAGTAGAGACTCTCCAAATGATCCAAAATAGGATTGGGCATAATATTCATTTATTGCACTAAATAGCTTTCACAAAGCTTCTATGAAGGGCTTATTCTAACCGTTGTTTTATCACGGCATAAGCTACACCAGTCACCACACTTCCAATCGCAATCGCTAATAAATATGGCTCTAGACTAGCAGATTTGCACTTAGTTTTACCTAATGAGGTCCCACAACTCTGTTGCTAGCTCATTAGGCTCCCTCATCCAACGCCATTCTGTTTCTTTAAGATGATAATCTGTTAGCGGCAGTGTAAAAATGACCCCCTAATGGCATTTAAAAACTGACCCCCTTGGTTAATATAGCGGTCATTTTGGACTGCTCAACATGTTAACTTTGGAGCAAGCAGTGACAATCCAAATTCTTCATCAACAGGGTAAATCTATTAAAGCTATTACTCGTGAACTGGGGGTGTCCCGAAATACCGTGCGTAAATATTTACGGCAGAAGGAAACACCTCAGTATCGGCGTACACAACCTAGAACAAGTATTCTTGATCCATATAAACCCTATTTACTCCAACGTGTAAATGCAGCACATCCTGAATGGATTCCTGCCGTTGTGCTCTACCAGGAAATTTTAGGGTTGGGATATCCAGGAAAGATCAGGATCTTGAGGGAATATCTTGCAACATTAAAACCAGTTGCCAAACTGGAGCCAGTCATTCGTTTTGAAACCCAACCTGGCCAACAAATGCAGGTGGATTTCACCACAATTCGACGCAACAACACGACTTTGAAAGCCTTTGTCGCAACATTAGGGTATTCCAGAGCGACTTTCGTGAAATTTTATGATCATGAACGTACGGATGCATGGATCGATGGTCTAGAAAATGCATTTCAGTTTTTTGCAGGAGTACCTCAAGAAATCCTGTTTGATAACGCTAAAACGATCATGATTGAACGGGATGCCTATCAGGAGGGGCAGCATAAATGGAACCCCAAACTGCTCGACTGCGCCAAGAAATACAGCTTTCGTCCTCGCGTATGTAAGCCCTACCGTGCACAGACCAAAGGCAAAGTTGAACGCTTTAATGGATACCTCAAATCAAGCTTTATTGTGCCATTGAAAGCAAGCCTGAAGACTTCGGGTTTACTGTTAGATGTTGATGTCGCCAATGCCCACATTGGCCGGTGGCTGCATGAAACCGCCAATCAGCGGATTCATGCCACCACGCAAGAAAAACCGGCTGTTCGACTGCAACAGGAGCAGCAAAAATTTACGCCATTACCGCAATCAGATACAGGTTCCAGCACTGTACCTGTTGCAGCAGCACAGCATGTCATGCCCTACGAGAGTTTGCAGCATCCCTTATCGGTATATGACCAGTTGCTGGGAGTTTCCTGATGAATCTGCAATACGAACGTATAGAGCAGCTTTGCCAAAAGCTCAATCTGCCTGCCATCGCATCACAATGGTCACATCATGCACAACAAACATTAGGTCAGGATGGAAGTTATGCCGACTTTGTTGAAGCGATCTTGACGCATGAATATGCTGCCAGGCAACAGCGCAGTCAGCAGGTACTGATGAAACTCTCAGGCCTGCCTCAAGTCAAAACCCTGGAAGACTATGATTTTAATTATGCCCTAGGGGCCCCTAAATCACAGGTGATTGAACTGTTCAATCTGAGCTTTATTGCTAGAGCAGAAAATGTGGTGTTTCTGGGGGCTAGCGGAGTAGGAAAAACGCACTTATCTATGGCATTAGGCTATAAGGCCATCATGAACAACATTAAGATCAAGTTCATTACCGCAGCGGATCTCATGCTGCAACTCAGTACAGCCTATCAGCAAGGTAAATTGAAAACCTATATGCAACGGGTGATACTCGCCCCAAAATTACTGATTATCGATGAAATTGGTTATTTACCGTTTGGACGTGAAGAAGCGAATCTGTTCTTTAACGTGATTGTCAAGCGTTATGAAAAAGGCAGTACGATTTTGACCAGTAATTTACCATTTAGCCAGTGGTCTAAATCATTCGCAGATGATGTTACTTTGACAGCAGCAATGTTGGATCGTTTATTACATCATTGTCATGTTGTACAAATATCTGGGGAAAGTTATCGTCTAAAAGATAAAAAGAGAGTAGGAATTCAACCACAAATTGAGTCTTAATAAATCATCAAAGGGGTCAATTTTACTTTGCTGTTTTTAAGGTAAAAGGGGTCAGTTTTAAATTGCCGTTGACAGTGAAGGGATTCATCTGCTGTATCTCGAAATAAATAAGATATTTAGCTTATCATGTCAGCCTATTTGCAACAGTGCCCTTTCAGGATAGTCGTTCAGGCCAGCATGCTGCAGAGTTCCTGAATGGCTGGCAGGGCAATCTAGTCTGTGATGATTACAGTGGTTATAAAGCACGCTTTAAATCAGGTCAGGTCATTGAGGTGGGCTGCATGGCCCATGCACGTCGTAAATTCCATGAACTGCATGTGACCGGGAAAAGTCAGGTCGCTGAACAGGCATTGGTGCTGATTCAGAAACTGTATGCGATAGAAGCAGAACTCAGGAAAAAGACCGATGGTACGGCAGAACAGCGCCGCGAATACCGACAACAGCATAGTCAACCGGTGATGCAACAACTGTATGAATGGCTTAACCAACATCAACTGACTGTGCCATCGAGTTCTCCAACCGCCAAGGCCATCAATTACACTCTGAAGCGTTGGCCAGCTTTAAGCCGCTATCTGGATGATGGCAATCTACCTATAGATAATAATTGGGTGGAAAACCAGATGCGACCTTGGGCGTTGGGACGTAAGAATTGGCTATTTGCAGGTTCGCTGCGCAGCGGTCAGCGAGCAGCCAATATCATGACATTAATCCAGTCAGCAAAGCTGAATGGCTTGGATCCGTATGCCCATTTAAGTGATGTGCTGAAAAGGCTGCCGACGCATAAAGCGACCCAAATAGAAGAATTACTGCCACATCGCTGGAAATCCAACTCAAATTAAAAAATAGGCATGGGGTTCAGCGGACGCTTACACTCAAACTTATCTGGTTTTAACTAAACTCATATTTTTGAGCTGTGCGACAGGTATTTTTTTATTGATTGGGTATTATCGGCTTGTGGTTCGTGCGCGGTAATGGGATATCTAAAATTAAAAAAAGGATTTTTTATCACTACAAAATCCATAAAATTTAAGACTTTATCTTTCTCTTAACGCTTCTCTGGCTTTATTGAATGGCTTAATCAAATAGTCCAGCACTGTTTTCTGTCCAGTGCGAATATCAACTGTCGCCACCATTCCAGGCGTAATCGCAAAAGTCTTACCCTGTTTATTTCGCAGCTTATCTGAATCAGTGCGAATATAAACCCGATAGTAAAATTGATCCTGTTTAACTTCATCTCGAATCGTATCAGGAGATATCACGGTCACTTTGCCATGTAATCCGCCATATATCGCATAATCGTACGCTGTAATTTTGACTAAAGCTTGTTGGTTTGGACGAATAAAGGCAATATCTCTTGGCGAAATTCTAGCTTCGATCAGAAGCTGTTCATCTAACGGCACAATCGACATAATCTTGCCATTAGGAGGAATTACGCCACCTAAAGTCATTACATCGATTTCTTTTACCACACCGCGAACAGGCGCTCTAAAGACTGTACGATTTAATGTATCTGATTTTCCTTTCACAATCTGCCGTTGTGTTTCTACGTCGGTATTGGCTTTGGATAATTCTTCCCTTGCTTTTACATAATACTGACTACGTGTATCATTAATTTGCTTTTGTAAATCAGAAGCTTGACGTTTTAACCTTAAAACCTCTACCTCACTTGCAGCTCCTTTAGCAACTAACGGCTCAGTCATTCTTAGCTCTTGCTGTACCAATGTTAAAGAAGTCGTTAGATCTGATATTGACTCTTCTAAATTTTTCCGTCGTGTATTATACAACTGTGTTTCTTCACGAACCAATTGCGAATTTTTTTGAACTATCTCGGGAAATTGTAATGCAGTTCCATTTACTTCTGCCCGTAAACGTGCCGAAGTGGCCAATGAAGAAACGAGCAAAGACTGCGATTCACCTACATTAGATGCAAAGCGAGTCGGATCAAGTTGTGCCAATATGGTGCCTTTTTCTACAATATCACCTTCTTTAACATCGAGTTTGGTCAAAATACCACCCTCTAATGACTGAATAATTTGCTCTTTAGAAGATGGAATAACTTTACCCGTACCTGTAGAAACTTCTTCCAATTTAAATAAAGCAGCCCATATAAAGAACACCAAAAGTCCTAAGCCAATAATCCAGATGACCATACTCGATTTAGGTAAAGGTGGTTCATGAAATGAAGCTTTAGCAGGACGTTTTGTTTGTTGTGGTTGTTCATTCATTATTGTGCCCCACTGGATGGATGAGTTTGATTATTTGATTGACTCAAAATCTGATCGCGTGGACCATCCATCACAATTTTCCCCTCATTCAGGACAATAATTCGATCAACTAATGCCAAAACAGCTCGCCGATGAGTTGCAACAATTAAAGTCCGATGCCCCATCCAATTCATTAGATGATCAATAAATTGTTTTTCTGCTACATCATCAATCGACGCTGTTGGCTCATCTAACAATACAATATTAGGTTGGCGAATAAGCAAGCGTGACAGCAACAAAGCCTGCCGTTGTCCACCAGAGAAACCTAAGCCACCCTCAAGTACAAGATGATCAAGACCTTCTTTTTTATCTTGTACAAATGACCAAGCTCCTGTCATTTTGAGCGCCTGAATCAAGTCATCATCTGAGGCTAAAGGTGCGCCTAAAGTTAGGTTTTCCCTGATTGTGCCATAAAACAAATGCGCACTCTGATTAAGTAACCCTGTATCACGACGAATATCAGCAGGATCAATCAGTGATAAATCAAGACCATCAAGATAAATATTACCTTGCTGCGGCATTTGCATGCCTGATAATAATTGCAATAATGTGGATTTCCCCGCGCCATTTCGGCCTAAAATTGCAATTTTCTCTCCCGCCCGAATTGCTAGTTGAGCAATCGCTAGATTGGGTTTTGCATCATCTTGATTATATTTAAATAAAGTGCCATTCAATTGATAATCACCCAACAATACTGAGCGATGGATCAAATGCGCCCGATCAGGTTGGTCAACTGGCTTTTTCATTAACTCATCAAGACTACTTTTTGCGACTTTGGCTTGCTGTAAACGTCCCAAAACACCCGTAATTTGTCCAATTGGTGCCAACATTCGTGAAGATAAAATTGAGCATGCAACCAATGCACCTGTGGTCATTTCTCCACTAATCACGGCAAAACAGCCAACAAGTACCACAAGAGCATAAGTCAGACCTTGGACTTTTTGCGTCCATGCAGTCATCACGCCCACTATTTTACGCTGCTTCATACTAATATCGGCAGACATTTCATTCATATGATTCCATTGATTCTGGAATCTGGATTCAGCGCGTAACAGCTTAATGTCCTCTATGCCTTGCACTGATTCCACCAATATTGCATTACGAATCGAAGACTCACGCATTCCCTCTCTGGCAAGTTTAGCCAGTGGTCTTTGTGCCAATATGGCTGGAATAATCATAAGCGGTACAACAAGTACCATGACCCAGAAAAGATTGCCGCCAATGATCCAGAATATAACCAAAAATAAAAAGAAAAATGGCAAGTCGGCAATGGCGCTAATCGTCGTTGAGGTGACTAGCTCCCGCACCCCTTCCAACTCCCGAATTTGGGAAATAAAAGTACCTGTTGATTTGGAACGCTCACTATTTTTAATTCTGAGCGTATGACCAAAAACCCGATCTGAAATACGCAAGTCTGCTCGTTTACCAATAATATCTGATAAATAGATACGCGCTACACGTAAAACAAATTCAAAAATTGCCGCAATCAATACACCACCTGCCAACACCCATAACGTAGGAATTGACTGAGAAGGCACGACTCGATCATAGACTTGCATTGAAAATATAATGGTTGCCAGTGCCAGAATATTTGCAATTAATGATGCAAACATAATATCGATATATCGTTTCCAGTCACGTAACACGATCGACCAGAACCAACTACTCTCATAAGGTTTGATATATTCATCAATACGCGCATCTGCAACTGATTTTTCAGGTCGCAGGATATAAACACTTTCAATTTCATGTTGAAGGTCAGAAGCAACAAAACTTTGCGCAAGCCCCTGATCACCACTCATCTGGATACTGACATTATGATCGACATCTGCCTGATCAACCACACCAACTTGACCATCCTTGAATACCACGATGACTGGTAAACGCCATGGATTAAGCATCTCTTTTGAAAATTTACTTTTACGTACACTTAAGCCAATCTGACGTGCAATCGTTTTCACGACCTCATCTGCTGCACTAGCCCCTGCCCAATCCATCTGCAAACGGATACGTTCTTCAGAGGTTTCGATACGATAATGTTTGGCAATCAATAAAATTGCCTGAAGATATGGCTGGTAATTCATCGTACTCATGGCTGAACCTCAACCCCCTGAATGGATAGACGATTAAGATGATAAACATCTCGTGATTGACCTGTAGTCGAGATAAGTTGGACTAGATTTGCATAAATATCATAACGATTATTTTCAATTTCCATATTTGCACTATGAATGGCTTGTTCAGCATTAAGTAAGTCCACTACTGTCCGCGTACCAAGCTTATATTGCTCCTGATATAATTCTTTTGTTCTGGTGGTGGTTGATTGTCTGGCAACCAAAACCTGCATCTGCCGTTGTTTATTTGTGACTTGTTCCTCAGTCATGCGAATCTGTTCCAGAATATCCATATAACTATTTTGTACTTTGGCTTTGGCAGCTTCTTCTGCATAACTTGCAGCGCGACTTTGCGCCCCCACTGATCCACCCTGAAAGAAGTTACTGCTTGCTTCAAATTTAATTGAACTATCAAATCCGTCATCCTTGTTATTGTTTGGATTGACACCATTCAGTGCCTGACTTAGCGTTCCAACTAAATTTAAAGTAGGGTAACGACTGAGATCTGTCTGAGTTTTCTGTGCTTTTGCGACATTTACTTCTGCTTGAGCAGACATAATCGTAGGAATCGTATTGATTTTAGGTGCTTCAAAAATCTTTGATTCAGTGACTACATTTTCAGGTATTTTCCAGTTGATCCGACTGATATCAAAGCCCAGTAAAGTCCGTAATTTTTGTTGATACAGTCTTAATTGTGTTTGTTGAGCAATTAAATTTGATTGGGAAGCTTCAAGATACGACTTCGCCTGCACGGGATCTGCCTGACTGCTAATGCCAGCATTTGCACGCAAATTGGCAATCTCAGCAATACGTGCAATCCCATCTACTTGCTGCTGTGCAATGCGACAGACTTCCTCATAGCGTTTTAGATTCACGATTGCACTTGCAACCTCAAGTGCAACCTCATCAATCTTGACCAGCACTTGCGCCTGCTGCAATGCTAATCTGGCTTTTTGAATATCCACACTGGATTTGACCTTACCAAAATCATAGACCATCTGTGTCGCATTAAGACTTAATAACTGCCGACCGCGTTCGCCAGAAGTCATATCTCCAGTCGAAATACCACCCGATAATTGAGGATAATATGCAGCTTTAGCCACATCAATATTGGCATTTTGAGAAGCAAGACTCGCAATATTTTGACTAATTTCAGGATGTCGCTGAACCGCAATTTTCACTGCCTCAGAAATATCAAGCGTTCTTGAAGTGGGGCTTACCAAGCTCAATCCCGCAGTATTGACCGTATTGGAATGTGTTGAACCGATAACAGGAAGTTCATCAAACTTTGAGGTATCGACATCAAAATTTGAGAGCTGTTTAAGATCTACTTTATTAAAATGATCATCCGATTTTGGGGTAAATACACCTTGTAAATTATCTTTTAACGAAGTTGCAATTTCCTGACCAGACGCTGCATAAAGTAAAGGCATATAAAGGCTAAGAAGTGAACATAAACTCGTCTTTATTAATACATCCCGTTTATTCATGATATTGTTTCACGACTATAATAATGATGAGGAAAATCAAAACTCAAGCATTGTACTGGAATTTTGTGTAAGCGTCCGCTGAATCCCATACCTATTTTTTAATTTGAGTTGGATTTCCAACGATGTGGCAGTAACTCTTTAATCTGGGTCACTTTATGTGTCGGCAGCCTTTTCAGCACATCACTTAAATAGGCATACGGATCCAGCCCATTCAGCTTTGCTGACTGGATTAACGTCATGATGTTTGCCGCTCGCTGACCACTGCGCAGCGAGCTAGCAAACAGCCAGTTCTTGCGCCCCAACGCCCAGGGACGCATCTGATTCTCGACCCAATTATTGCAAATAGGTAGATTGCCATCATCCAGATAGCGGCTTAAAGCTGGCCAACGCTTCAGCGTGTAATTGATGGCCTTGTAGGAGGGGTTGCTGAATATATATCCATGTTCATGGATTAAGTCCCCACTTGTTTTTAGGTGGGGACTAAATTAAGGCTTATAGGATCGCTTGGTAAGGCTGTGTTAGCCGGATGCTTACAATTTTGTTTTGCCATTAAATGATTTAGCGAAATTATTCACATCTAGCATAAAAATTGCCCCACGGATGGGGCAACTTTTATTCATCAACACGATAAGTTAGCCAATCGTAATTTGATGATTATTTAACAGCTCTGCAAGCGTTACATTCGAAGTTTGATGTTCTAAGACCAAAAGATCCTGATAATTTGAACCATTTGCTTCACCATCACGATCTACTTTCACGGTTGCAGATTCAGTTGCTGCATCATAGTCAACCTTAATGAATTTTTCGACTTGTGAAAGATGAGATGATGTCAAATCACTATCACTAAGCAAATCATTAAAGAATTCTGATGAGAATTGAATCGTTTCGGCATTGCTATCTTTTGCGGTAGAACCAAAACCGAAATCTGTCCAATGATCAATACCATGCCCCGCTTTGGCATCACTCGCATCTAGCACATTATAAATCAATGTATCGTGACCCTGACCCGTCGTAATGGTATCGTTACCCGCTTTGGCCACAATCACATCATCCGAACTGGTTTCAGCTACGCTGAAGCTTCTCGCTGATAATGGATTTACTCCAGATTGGGTATGAACATTTTCACTCACCAGCAAAGTGACAGCCGTACCCGATACGGTACTGGTGTATGTCACATAACCATTATTGGTTGCACTTTGTGTCCAGCCTAAACCAAGTTCAACAGTATCCTCAGCAGTACCATTGATCTTCAAGGTATGTGCCGCATCAGTCATGGTCAATACATGTGATGCTGTCAGGCTAGTGATATTATTTGCTCCATTTACAGACAAATCCAGCACTTCAACATTCTTCAGATTTTCTGCCAAAGTAGCACCTGATACAGTTTCACCAGAACGGAGCTGAATCGTATCTGTACCTGCTCCAGCATTAATACTACTTGCTGTATATAGCAAGGTATCATTACCTGTTGTAGCCTTTTGGGCCGTCATATTTACAGTAATGTTCTTAAAAACATGAGTAGATTCACTATTTCCAACACCACTTTCAACTGTCCATGCTTCTACCCCGATTTGTGTACCTGCAGTCGCTGAATCCTGATCAGTTAAAGCTGCTTTCGCCTGTTTAAAGCCTAACTTATCTATATTGCTTTGGGTTAAACCTGTAATGGTATAAGTCGTACTTGATCCAGTTCCACTTACTGTAATTTGACTAGATGAAATCTGTACACCATCGATATAAAAAGAGGCATATTGACCCAGACCTGTGAGTTTAATGGTCATAGTTTCAGTACTGCTGTCATTTGCAACTTCTGAAACTTTTGGATCATGCATCGATGCATTCAGGGTAAGTGGAATAATCTCATTTTCTTTACCGAAACTTTGAGTCGGTTTGATATCAACGCCATTGGCTACGGCATTAACCACCAAATCTCCAATGTCTTTGGTTTCAGTTAAAGGAGATAAGCTACTTTCACCAGAAGTTACAACCAACTGTAAGTTTTCAACAGTACCACTCCAGTGTATCGGCGGTAATATCGCAACATAAGCTGGTAGTCCACCACTTTCTGAGAGTACCCAAGTGTTGGTTGTGCCATCACCACCTGCATTACTTGCAAGCGTTGCGGGCGTTGCGGAATCCACATTATTTCCGACATAAACCAAGAAGCCATTTGGAACATTAGATAGCAAAATTGCACCATAAGACTCTGAACCATCTGAATCCTTCAAACTCACGCTTAGTCCATCTGTACCAGTCAGCTCAATTGCATTGGCTTTAGTTGCCAGTTCTGACTCATTACCAATAAAGTTTTGTGAAACAACATTTACACCATTATTGATCAGTTGAACTTCCACAGAACCCGTGACACTGACTGCTTTAACATCTGCACCGTCTTCTTGTACGTTTGCATAAGCAGTAAATGATACATTACCTGGTACAGTTTTCTCACCATTTGGCATGGTATACGTTAAGTCTACTGTTCCGCCATTTTCACCAATGTCAATGACGTAGAAATCACCATCAGTTGTACCTTCACCATCAATATCTACACTTTGTAAAACAAGTGGTGTTGTACTACCCGTGATGTATAGCTGACCACCTTCCATGGCATCGGTTGTATCAGCAGCATTGACTTGCACATACATTTTACCATCGACAACCTTACCAAAACTTCCATCGGCAGGGTCGAGTGTAATAGAACTTGTGATTGCTGTCGCACCCTCACCCACCATACTATCTCCAGACATGGTGAATATCGGATCATCCGTCACAGGAGCGATTGGAATCGTCATGTCTTGAAACGGAATCGTTGCCTCTTCAGTAGCGCCACCCAAGACCGAAGTCGTAAGTGTCGCAACGAAATGGAACTGTCCATATTGACCATTATTATTCCAGTCTGCTGGTGGCGTGATCACAATACTGTCTAACAGATTTTGCAAAGCAGCTTCGGCATCAGTGGCATTCGGATCTACCGTAACACTTGCTGTCCATACTGGGGTATCAGGGTTACCATCATTATTTGTATCGATCATGGTTTGTACCATACCATTGACGATTGTACCTGCTGGTAAATCTTTCAAGGTGACAGTAAACAATTTGCTTGCCGAATTATCCTGAATGGTAATGGCTTGATCTACCACATCGCTTAATTTAAATGGTGTATCTTCCGTAGCAGATGCACCATTATATTGCCATAGGTCAATAAGCGGTGCTTTACTGCCTGGAGCCTCAGCAAAATCTGTATTTAGATACCATGTCACTGAATCAGATTTGATGTCTGTTATAGCAGTCAAATCAGACCCTAGATCTTGTGTCTGTACAGTTATCTTAATCGGATGGTCTGTTAAGCCATGCGCGTAGGAACCAATCATGAAAGTGACTGGTACATCAATACCACCCTGTGTGTGGATTGAAGGTGCATTATTTGCCTGATAGACCAGTACCCATGTACCAGCACCTATCTGTTGAACATTTGCACCTTGTACAGTTACACCCTTTGGCACATTTTCGATCAAGATACGAACCACGTATTCACTACCATCGTAATCAACAGATGCAACATTCAACTTCACTGTTACTGTGTCTGTGTCCGCAAGGGTCGCCGTATCTGGAGTCGCATCATCATTTACATGTTGATCTGATGATAAAGTGGTATTGCTTATTCCAGAAATACCAGTAACAGATAACTCAACAGCATCGGTAACTGCACTCGCCGTTAATTTTAATTCTCCATCTTTAACCACCGTGTTCGCTGGTGTGGTTTGCACCGAACCATAATGATTATCGGTTACTTCATACTTATAATCAAAACTACCCAAACTACCATCAAGCTGATCACCACCTTTAGCTGCCAAGGTTTGAGCTTGTTCAGCAGTCAGTTTATAGTAAGTCTTCCCATCAATCATTTCAGTTGGTAAGCCTGCATTACTTAAAAGAACAGCCGATGTGCCTGTACCTAGATATAAAGTATAGTTTGCTCCTGCCGCCTGATCCTGTGCAATCCAAACATGTCCCAAAGTTTCGTCATTGTCACCATTTACATGAACAATGCCAAAATTCAGGGTCGTAATTTCATCTTCAACCAGTGTCGCACTGGTCGTTGCTTCTGCTTCGGCAGAAGGTGTCACTGTGAAATTAACGTCAGTTAATGCACCAGTTTTGGAATCACCATCATTTTCAGTAGAAACGCCTGCAACTTTGAAATTCACATTGCCACTGTAATTCTCTGGTACTGTGATAAATACATGATTTAAATCTGTTGGTTTAATCACCCAGACACGTTCTTCACCTGTGCCAGTGACCAAAACAGTGGCTGGTCCACCCAGATTGAAATCTTTGGCTAAGCCAGTGATACGAAGGGTAAAGCTTTCTGAGCCATCTGTATTATCAATCGATGAAACATTTTCAATCAAATTAGAGAGTGACACTTTATGCTGGGCAGTACCATCCAGATTAGCTTCAGTGGTTGTATAAGACTGTACACCAGACTGATTACTGTCATAATCTTTTAAGGTAATTGTCGGTGTATCTGCTACACCATAAACTGTAACAGGTATAGAGAGCGGACTAGATGAAGCAGATGTGACGCTACCATCCGTCGCCGTCGCAGTAACACTTAAGGTAAAGTTTACATTGCTGTTAAAAGGTGGAGTAATCGTCAGTGGCGTAGATGTACTAAAGTTAGAGATCGTGACTGAACCGTTAGTAATCGTTTGTTCTACGCCGCCATAGATAATTTTTGCACCAGCAGGAATATCTGAAATGGTGATATTAAAGGTTTCTGATGGATCAGAACTTCTTGGCGTAATAGACAGTGGGATTGGCGTATCTTCCAAACCAATCGCACGACCATTTAATGACAAGGTATTAATACCATCAGCAACAGGTGCGATGATAATACGTTCTAACCAAGCTTCACCTGATACTGCTGTCGCTGGTGTACCCGTCCCTTCATTGTCATCATCATAGTCTACTGTATAAGCTTCAACTTTGATTTTAAAGGTACCCGATACATTTTCAGGAGCCAAGAACTGTAATGTTGACAATGCACTAACAGGTACATCAATTGGTGTGCCTGTATAAGTTGCAGTATAGTCAACACCAGAAACTGTCCATTTGAATTGTGATCCGATGACTGTCGCATAGCTATCCCCTGAAACTAACTCAGGCGTTAAATGTGCATAAGTCAGTTCATCTAAGTCCTGATTCGTCCAGTCATTGGCAAGGTCAAATCCATACTCAGTACCCAGTGTATACCATGTGTCTTCTGCACCTGCTGTCGTGTAAATGTGACCATCTGTCATGGTCAGGTCAGCTGTACCATCGTTGTTAGAATCACCTGAACCAGGAGGATTACCCACGATTTCAGCAACAGGATTTACAGTGACTTTTATTGGCAAAGTTTTAATCTGGATATTTGTATCAGAACCATTGGTATCAGTTGATGTTACACTTACTTGAATGGTTGCATCTTGACTACTGTGTGCTGGCGGCAAGATTGTGAAACTGTCCAAGATAGCCTCACGTTGCACTTCATTCAAGGTATTGTCAAAAGTGATGGTATATGGAGATACACTCGAACCATCTCCACTACGACTCCATCCTCCGTTATTGGTTGGAGCATTCACGACCCAATTTGTCGGAATTTCAAATGCGACTTGTGTAATGACTTCTGTACCAGTACCCGTATCCGTCACTCTTACATTTTGCAGGAAAGCAACTGCTGTGTCTTCATTGGTAGAAACATCACCTGCTGCGACATCACCTGCTACTGGCGTAACATGTAGATTTAAATAAACACTGTCAGTAATTTCATCTCCAGTAGTCGGCCCATCACTATCTTGGTCCTGCGCATGTAGCGTGATCCGGATATTGTTAATGTCACCACTAAAGTCTTTTGGTGGTGTCACTGTAATCGATGGTAAGCTTGGTGAATCGCCATTGTAATTATTTGGAATGTCTATTCGATAGCCATTCGACGTTTCTGTTGCAGTAATGGTGTGAGGCTGTCCACTTACAGTTAAGGTTGTACCTTCTGGTAACCCCGTAATGGTCATCCAGCGTTGCTCACTACCATCGGTGTCGGCATTCGAATTTCCATCGTCACCAGTCACCAATGTCACTTGCAACAAATCAGTCAAATTAAGTGCAGTATCTTCCGCAATGTCTTTAATCACAGGTGTCTGACTGCTTGTTTCAACAAAACTATTGCTATCTAAAATTTTCAGATCGATACCGTCCGTAACCGCCTGAACATTGACCACGACTGTTGCAGTACTGGTTGCACCGTTAACACCAGAAACTTTAGCACCGTTATCGTCAACTTCATAACTGGTTACACTTACCGTTACGGTAAAATTGGCATGACTTTCCGCAGGTGGTAAAACCTTTAATGCTTCAAACTCAGCAGACATCATCTCCAAAGCATTTGCTGGTTTGGTTTCATCAGTCGGATGATTAACATTGCTTAACCAAATGGAGATATTGCCGCCATTCGATATGAATATAGCATCACCATATAAGAGCGCTGCGCCAACAGGAATACCGCTTAAGCTAATCACGCCTAGACGTTCTGGGCTATCACCTGTTGTATTGCCATTTTGATCAGTATTGTCGGTTACACCTGGTGTTGTTAAGCCTAAACTTACCGCTGTATCTTCTGGGGTTTCAACCTCATCATCCACAACAGCTAATTTAGGAGCATCTGCGACTGGATTTACATTTACAGTCACATTGGTTGTTGTGGTTTGCCCAGTGTCATCAGTAACTAGTACTTTAAATGTATCGGGACTGGCGGTTAGGCTGCCATCATAGTTACTATAATTATCAGCAGGTTTATAGGTCACCTGACCATTTTGATCTACAGTCACGGTACCATGCGCAACATTAAAACTCTTAGATCCATCGAGATTCGCCGTACCAGTAATCTCAGTACCATTTGCATCCTGAATTGTAATGTTATCTAGTTGCACATCGGCTGACGTTGTGAATGGACCATAACTATGATCTTCATCCATCGTGATCACAATCTCAGTTTTTGGTGCATCATCAATCACTTGAACAACGAAACTACCAGATGCCGTATCGCCATCACCATCTTTGGCAATAAAGTCAAAATTCAGATTCAATGGTGTAGTATGACTTGGATGGTTTAATGAACCCAATAGTTCAAAGGTATATTTGCCTGTAATCGTATCCGTCGTATCCAAAGTGACTTTGAACACAACACTGTCGCCGCCGCCACGCGTGGCTGTCAGTACATTACCTGCCGCATTAATACTAAAGCTTATACCGCTATTACCTGTACTATCTAGCACTGCCTTTAAAGCAGTTTGATTTGTAGCAAAGCTTAAACCGCCGCCATTACCTGACCCGTCCTGACCATAACTCACACTCAAATAGCCTACTGCGGTGAGTAACGATGTGTTTGGTTCACTTCCTGTCGCTAGACCTTTTTCATCTACAGAAGTTACTGCTGGCGCAGAACCAATTGATGGCCCATCATCCTTAAAGATAAAACGATCACCTACCGCAACAGGATCACTGGTGACCGCATCACCATCACCATCTGTAGCAGTTGCAGTTAGGGTAATTAAACCTGCATTGCTGATAGAAAGACTTTCATCATAAGAAGAACCACCCACTGGATGTTTAAGTGCTTCTGATTGAGTTAAGGTAACAGCGCCCGTGGTCGGATCAATGGAGATACGAAATACCACATCGCCTGATGCACTACCCGCACGTCCTTCAATCTGATTACCTACTTTATACAGCAAGACATTTTGGCCACTGGTGGTATCTAATCCGCTATCCACACCATTGGAGCTAATGTTAAGTGCGTAAATCAACGCATTAGTTGTAGCTTGACCATCTGCACCATACACAGGGGTGAATACATCTTTGACAAAATTATCATCTGTAGCTGAAAAAGAACCTGAGAAAAAATTAGTTTCATCAACAGTTACACTGCCAACTTTTGCATCGTTCTCACTGATTTTAGGTTTATCGTCAACAATGCTAATGGTTACGGTATTGGTGACCGTATTGCCATATTGGTCTACAGCAGTGTAAGTGAAGCTATTGGTTACATTGCCTGCTAAATCTTTGGTTGCTGAAGTTAAAGTAAAGCTATAAGTACCATCTAAATTGATTGTATATGTGCCATTTGTTGTAGTGCCTGTTATTGGGGCTGTAGAACCTTGTGATGCTGGTTGTACTGTCCAACCCGTCTGTAGGTTTAAGTTACCCACAACTACATTGCTAGAACTACTCGCATCTGTTCCCGCCGACTGAGTACCATTGGCATCGATCCCATCCTCACGTACGCTACCCACTGTAGTTAATGGATTGGCTGTAACGTCCTGCACATTAATGGTAAGGGTAGATGTTTTTAAGTCACCATCAGCATCACCCACTGTATAAGTAAATACATCCTGTGCATTGGCTGTTATTTTGTTTGGATCCGCTTTATAGCTATAACTACCATTGGCATTTAATGTAAGCGTACCATAATCACCTGTGATGCTTGTTCCTACTCCAGTACTCGAAGTTGTAGCTGTATTGCCTTTAGCAACACCGACCACACCGCCACCTATAGCCCAACCATCTGCGCCTGACTGGTCGCTAGAAAGTACACCACTGGCTGCATCTTTGGTCAAAAGCGCGCCTTCTGTAACACTTCCTGTATCCGCTACGGTGATTGGTGCATCATCAACAATATTGATAACCAAATTCCCTGCTGTTGCACTATCTCCATCAGCATCCTTGATTTCAACAGCGAAAGTAGCTGTTGTATTATCGCCACTCGTTTTTGCAGGCAGGGTATAACTATAATAAATCGTCCCCGTTCCAGTTGCTGCATTGTATTCATAACGCGCAGTTAGACCATCTGAAAAGCTCTGATTCGTGGTAGTTAAAGTATGCCCACCCAGCTTGATTGCATCACTGACTGCCAGACCGTCTGGAGAGGTAAAGCTAATTGTGCCACTGGTGGTTTCTTTATTAGTTGAAGCTTCTGTACCACCATTTAAACCAGATTCATAGACTGTCGTTGTTGCACCACCAGCCGTTGGTATTGTGCTGGTCGGGGTTGCATCAGCAATAGTGATTGTCAATTGTGCTGTTGCTTTGTCGTTATCGCCATCCGTTAAAGTATAAGTAAATACGTCACTTACACCACCAGCTGAACCTGCATTACGTGCATAACTATAACTACCATCAGAATGGATCGTTAATGTGCCATATTTACCACTAACTTGATAGTTTCCAACTGGATTAATCGTGACATCTGCCCCACCAGCAGTATCTGCTTTTACTGTAGTTACTCGTGCGCCATCTGCACCTTTCGTGTCAGTACTGACCACATTACCAGTAACTACTGCCAAACTACCTACAGGAATGCTCTTGCTATCATTCACAGCAGTCGGAACATCATCAATCACTTGTACAACCAGACTACCTGTTGTGGTTACCCCTCCTGCATCTGTGACACTCAGTGGAATGCCACTCAGAAGTAAACCATCATTTCCAACAGCGCTATGTGTCTGGGCGTTGTTCAAAGTATAGGTATAACTCAAACTACCTGAAGTTGGGATACCACCTACACTGCTATTTGCCGTAAAACCATTTAGAACGATGGTTCCACCAACGACGTTGATCGCTGCCGATGGGTTGCTGCTACTCAGTG
>NZ_JAUZUU010000024.1:0-24184 GCF_031844225.1 Acinetobacter sp. RRD8 | reverse complement strand
ACGCGATTGATTATCTCTAAAAAAAACCTGCATCGAATCTGCAGGTTTTTTTATTTAAACTGGAGGAATGGTTATTTACGTCCTGACTGCCGGATCTGGTGTTTCTATCGGCGGGCGATACCAGTGTAAAATTCCTCGGAATAAGAGCTGCATCTGCAACACGCTTTGCGCTTTAAAGTAATGAATTTTCCTTTCTATTTCAACACGCAGAATTGCCGAGGCGCCCCGACGCTCTACAACAAACAAATTCTAATCTAAGATTTACATAAATAGACTGATAAAGTTTAAAAGGAATAAATATTAATTTAAACAACATGGAAATTCTTGTTAATTTCAACAGAAATATGAACAATCTCTTCATGAATTGACAAAGCTTTACGAACTACCTCTGCTGTTAAGGAGTCATTAACTGTATTTAGGGATAAAATACATGAAAATTTACTTCTACCTACTTTCCAGACATGCAGATCAGTAATCGTAATTTGGTTATCTAATTCCTCTACAACTTCCTGAATCTCCTTTACTACAGGATGTTCCATCTCTGCATCAAGCAATGTTTTACCTGTTTCTCTAATCAATCCCCAAGACCATTGTGCTACAAGCACTGCACCTACGATCCCTAGAATTGCATCTAAAAAATCCCATCCAAAATACTTCCCTGCGAAAAGTGCAATAATCGCTAATACAGAAGTTACTGCATCTGCTACTACATGAAGAAAAGCGGCTTTCTGGTTTAAGTCATGGTCATCATGAGAGTGATGATGATGGTGGTGGTGACCATTTTCACGTAGTAACCAGGCACAAATAAAATTAACGATCAAGCCAACAATCGCAATTGAAATTGCCTCGTTGTAGTGAATATTCACAGGATTGAATAAACGTTCTATCGATTGAACACCCATGAATACAGCAACAACCATCAATAAAATGGCACTCGAATATCCAGCTAAGATTTCTATCTTCCATGTACCGAAACAGAATCTCTGATCACGAGCATATTTTCGAGCCATTTTATAGGCAAAATAAGCTAAGCCCAATGCCAACATATGAGAACTCATATGCCATCCATCAGCCAATAAAGCCATGGAATTAAAGAACCATCCTCCAAAAATTTCAAACACCATCATTACACCAGTGAGGATGGTTGCGATTAAAATTTTCTTTTGTGCTAAAGGATTTCCTTCGTCAAATTGATGCGAATGGTCACTTTTAACATTATTTAGATATTACATTTTATTGCACCACAATTAATACTCCCTCATAGTATATGTTCTTGAGGTTGAATAGTATGTCTCACTTAAATCAGAACAAAAAAATTTTAAATCGGATTAGACGAATTCAAGGTCAAACTAATGCCCTTGAACAGAATATTTTAAATTCTGAAAATTCTTGTATTGAGGTATTACAGCAAGTTGCAGCAATTAAAGGTGCGATAAATGGCTTAATGAATGAGTTAATAGAACTTCATCTTAGAGAACATGTACTCGGTGATACTGAGAAAATAAAGGAAAAAGAACTAAATGAATTTTTAGCTTTAGTTAAACGCTACTTATAACTTTAAAGCACAGTCTTTTAAATAAAAAACTGTGTGCGCACCTATTAATGACAGTGGTAATCACCAGTTTTACTGTTGGTATGACAACCCTGTGAGTTCGTTCCCCCAGAATGAGCATTCGCATAGGTAAATGACATGCCTATAAAGCATATTAATAAAATTCTTTTCATCTTAATCCCTCTCAAATAATTAGAATATCAACTGTATGATATTTAATAAAAGCCAACATGGCTTAGACTATTTCCAAATATATAAAGTAAAGCCAACAAAACTTTAAATGTATATAAAAAATGGTTAAATAATTGCAAGGGGGGCTTTAAAACGTTTTAATCGTAAAGCATTTCCTAGTACAAATATTGACGAGAGAGCCATTGCACCAGCAGCAAATACAGGAGAAAGTAGCAGTCCAAATTGCGGATAAAGTACACCTGCTGCAATAGGAATCAGAGCTGCATTGTAAACAAATGCCCAAAATAAATTTTCACGAATATTGGTTATAGTCGCTTTGCTTAAAGCGATAGCATTTGGCACTCCTTTCAGGTTGCCAGACATCAAAACCACATCAGCAGCTTCAATAGCTACGTCTGTACCTGTACCTATTGCTAAACCAATATCTGCTTCTGCAAGTGCAGGGGCATCATTAATGCCATCTCCAACATATGCGAGTTTACCATATTGATTTTTTAATTTTTTAACGGCCTCTATTTTACCTTCTGGTAAGACTTCTGCAATAACCTCATCAATACCTAGTTTTTTTGCAATCGCTTGAGCTGTATGACGGTTATCACCTGTAATCATGGCAACCTTTAAACCTAACTGATGTAACGCTTCAATTGCAGCAAATGTTGATTCTTTAATTGGATCTGCTACAGCAATAATGGCAGCAAGTTTCTGGTCAATCGCAACATAGAGAGGGGTTTTTCCTTCTTCTCCCAAACGATCCGAAAATTGAGAAAAAACAGTAGGATTCAAACCTAGTTTTTCCATATATCGATCTGCACCAATATGAACCAAATGCTCAGAAACCTTCGCTTCTATTCCGTAGCCGGTCACTGATTTAAAATCAGCAACAGGAGACAGGATTAATTCCTTATCTATAGCGGCTTGTACAATTGCTCGAGCAATAGGGTGCTCAGACTTTGATTCAACGGCTGCCATCAGTGAAAGTACGGTATTGTATTCAAAACCTTCTAAGACATGCAGATCGGTTAAAATTGGTTTCCCTTCAGTCAGAGTCCCTGTTTTATCAACTGCAACCACTTTAGTTTCTTTGAGCAGCTGTAAAGCTTCACCTTTACGAAATAAAACCCCCATTTCAGCACCCCGCCCAGTTCCCACCATGATTGATGTAGGCGTTGCAAGTCCCATCGCACAAGGACATGCAATAATGAGTACAGCAACCGCGTTCACTAAACTAAAAGTTAGGGCTGGTTCAGGGCCGAAGATAAACCACGTAAGAAAAGTTAAAAGAGAGAGACCCATTACTACAGGTACAAACCACATGGTAATTTTATCAACCAATGCCTGAATAGGCAGCTTGGAACCCTGTGCCTGTTCAACCATTCGGATGATTTGAGAAAGCACTGATGAACTACCAACAGAGGTGGCTTTGATATTTAAGCTGCCACTTTGGTTAATTGTTCCTCCTACCACAGTAGAGCCTATCGTTTTTTCAACGGGCATAGGCTCGCCAGTAATCATGGATTCATCAATAAAACTTTGGCCGTGAATAACTTCACCATCGACAGGGATACGCTCACCTGGTCTAATCTCTACAATCGTTCCTGTTTGAACTTCGGCAATCGGAACTTCTATCACCTGATTATTGAGCTGTATTCTGGCAACTTTAGGCTGCATTCCAACTAGATGTTGAATTGCTAAAGACGTTCGGCCTTTTGCCTTGGCTTCAAAAAATCTACCTAATAGAATTAAAGTGATAATAACCGCTGCAGCTTCATAATAAACATTGACCGTGCCTTGTGGCAGGACACTTGGAAAGAAAGTAGCAACCACTGAATAAAGATAAGCAGCCAATGTTCCTACAGCCACCAAGGAATTCATGTCTGGTGCTAAGCGGAATAAACTTGGGATGCCCTTTTTGAAGAAGCGTCGGCCTGGAAAAATTAATGCTACTGTGGTCAAGAAAAATTGCATTAACCAGCTATTTTGTTGGCCAATGTTATCCATCATAAACGTATGAAAGGCGGGAATCAGGTGTGATCCCATTTCTAAAATAAAAACGGGTAGAGTCAATAAGACTGACAAAATTAAATCTTTTTTAAGTTTTTCTAATTCAATATTTTTTTTATCTTGAAAGCTTTCCGTAGTTTGATGAACTGACTTTGCTTCAAACCCTGCTTTGGTGACAGCCTGAATTAACGAGTCACGAGTGACAGATGAGCTTGCCTGAATAGTCGCTTTTTCAGTAGCCAGATTTACATGTGCTGATTCCACACCCTCAACAGATTTTAAGGCTTTTTCTACTCGACCTACACAAGAAGCACATGACATACCCTCAATCGTAAGCTCTATTGGTTGCAGCGCTTCCACTTCGTAGCCAGCCTTTTCTACAACTTTAATTAAACTAGAACGATCAAGGGGACGATGCGAATAAATGACTGCTTTTTCGGTAGCCAGATTTACATGAGCCGATTCAACACCCTTAAGAGATTTTAAGGCTTTTTCCACACGGCCTACACAAGAAGCACATGTCATCCCCTCAATCTCTAATGTTTCACTGTAGTGTGGCGTATCAGTCATTTCGGTACTCATATACGATCTCTATCATTTAGATATGCTGAGTTCTATATGCGAAGATCAGCTCGAACCAAGATTATGGGGAATTCAGGGGCTACTTTTATTGCAAGCAAGTACAGATTTTATCTGTACGATGAGGAAAATAAGAGAGAGTAAAAGTGGTAAGGAATTCCCACTGTTACTCTAACAGAGATTAAGCAGGATCAGCTGTAAATCCACGCTCACTGAGAGTGGCAATGACTTTATCCTGACTCACTGTTGTGTTGATTTCAACGATACGGTTTTGTAAATCAATATCGAGTGAAGCATTCGAGTCGAGCTCTTTAATTGCGGTAGTAATGCCGCGTGCACAACCACCACAAGTCATATTAGCGATGTGAAATTTCATATGTTGCTCCTTTTTAACAAAACATTTGTTTAAAACATTAGAACAGTAACTCTAAACTTTCACCATACAACCAGCCTTTTTCTGAATCAGTTACTCGCTGTAACTTGGTCTGTTTACAACCTTACAGTTTTCTTCAGAGTATTCCAAAGAAGAGTGTTCTAATGACTACAGTAAAAGTACTTAACCAACATTAATGTGACTTTAAAATGACATTTTTGTCATCTACGATCACTCTGAAATTTATAAGATTAGTTATTTCAATCAATGGTAGTGAACTGAATAGATGAGACCGTTATGGGTTGAAGATAAGCTAAAAACCGGTGACTACCTTTATGTATAATGCCTCATGATGCGATTTTACTGTTCTGATTGTCGTAAGTTGACAGTCCAGTAGAAACTTTATTGCTCAGCTACAAAAGATAAATGCAGTAATGTTAAATTTCCTCAATTCCCTTATTTTGAAATTCTCTTATTCAATACCCACGACAGTGGTTATATAGCCTGTTGTTAATAGAATTGATAGACCTAATAACATCTCAAATAAAATGGCATGACTAAGGTGTTTAGCGAATTTAGGATGTTGAAGACGCGGGGTGAAATACCATTTGTTGAAGGCAGCTAAAAGTAGAATACTTATAACAAAAAACATTTTAACCATGAAACCATAGCCATATGCAGTATTGATTAAGGTATTAAAATCTTTAATTAAAAGAAGAGCTACACTAGCGCCACAGGCGATTAATATCCCAACAATGAAAGCAGCAATACGTCCAAATACATGCATGCGATCTTTTAAAGGTAAACCACTTATTTCCCGGCTGGTTTTCCATAACGGATATAAAGACCCCATCCATAACGACATAACTAGAATATGGATTGATAATAAAATTTGAGCAAGTAAGGTTAAATTAGCGACATGTCCGAGCTGGGAAAAACTAAAAATAATCGGGATAAGTAAAATACAAAATATTGAACTTTCAATTATAGAAAACTGACCTTTGTTCCTGTTAACTTTAACCACCATGAGAAGAAGTAAAAGAGCAAAACTAATAGAACGAAGAACGTATATATACCCCGTCGGAGTATTAACCAATATATTAATATACGTGGGGTCCACCATCCCTGTAATACCAGTATTGGCAAAACTACCAATCAGAATAAAAAATCCCAAGGTACTGGAAATTAGGCCTAATCCAGCGCCAATTGTAATATATTTAAGAATCGATTCTTTTAGTTCAAGATATTGTCTAAGTAAAAAATAGCAAAAGGCTCCACCAACGACAAAAGCTACACTTAAATATAAAATAACCTTAGTTAACCAAGTGGCCCACATCCAATATTCAGAAATCATTATTTTTGTCCATTCTAGAACAACATGCCAGCACCTCACTGACATGTTGAAAGGTAATCAATTCTTATTTAGTTGATTTGATAGTGAAACTATATTCACCATTCATGTTGTGACCATCTTTCCCCATTGTTGTCCAGACAACGGTATATTTACCTTTTTTCAGTTTCGGAAGAGCGACATCAAAGGATTTCTTTAAGTCATGAGTAACTTTATATTTTAAAGGAACATCTCTTCGCTGAGCATCCAGTAACTTAATATTCATCAACATAACCTCTGCACCAAAGTTAAGGGTCAAGTTCTTTGGTTGACTAAGGATAGATGCATTTTCCGCAGGAATCGCACTCACTAAACTCACATGAGCGAACGTAGTTGTAGTAGCCACAATCATCGTTGCAGCTACTACAACATTACGTAGAGCAGTCATTTTATTTTGAAATAATTTCATTTACGTTTCCTCTTGATTCGTTAGTTCATTAGAGATGACTTTATAAAATCTATATTTAATGAGACCACATCATCTCCTCTTATATTTCAATTATTAGTGAGAGACAGAAACAGAGCGATGACTTCAAAATTACATTTTTGTCATTTTTAAAATTTAAAATCTTTAACTATTAAAATAATCTTATTGAAAAATAATGATCATTTAACAAACAAATTATGTAGGTGGTTGATTTATGAAATGTAGTAATCATTTTGTCTAAGAAAATAGTAGCTATTTAATTTTTTATATTTTAGTTTAAATATAAACATGTTATGTTTAATTTGATCTAATATAAATTTATGGGCTAAGCACATGACTCAAACACGTCCAAGAATGACCAAATTATTTGAACAGCTTGGTTTAGCTTCTACTGAAGAAGCAATTGCAAAATTCATAGAGAGCCATCAGCTATCTGGAGATGTTTTTTTAACACAAGCAATTTTTTGGACTGATGCTCAACGTCATTTTTTAGAAGAAAAACTACACTCTGATGGTGAATGGACGACAGTGATTGATCAATTAAATGAGTCTTTACATGAAAATTCAGTAAAATAATTTTCCGTTAGTATTAAGGATCTACATTCTTCCCTGCATTGAATACAACTCATTCATACAGTAGTACTGTTTTGGAGATGGAATCTCTATTATATAAGTAGTAGATTCCTTACTCTGAAATTTGGATTATAAACCCTAATATTAAAAATAATCTTCTTTACCTTCTATCTAATAAATATACCAATAAGTTTAATAATTAAATTATCCACCCTTTTTTCTATAAAAAACTATTTTGATCAACTGTATTTTTTCTTTAAAGGAATAACAGTGTAAATTACATTAAGAATGTGTCTCTAACTAGCCTTGGAGTCATCTAATCATTTCATTTTTATTTTTTTAAGCACATAAAATCATAACAACTTTAATAGTTTTAAAAGATTAATATTAAATAAAATTTTTGTCATCTCAGCATAGACTATATATTTCGAGAAGATCTCAAAATTACATTTTTGTCATTTTTAAAAATAATTAATTAATAGTGCTAAAATTTTTAAGAGAGACAGAGAATAACCAAAAATTTCATCAGTTTAGTAGTCAAATTCCTAGACTCTGTTCAGTACTAAAACATAGCTTTTACTTCCAAATTATTTAAAGGAAAAAATTATGATGAAATTCAAAAACATTTTTTTGGGCTTATGTATCGCAGCCGCGTCATTGAATACATTTGCACAGCAATCCGATGAACACAAAGATCACCACCCTGAAAAAACAGCACCATCTGCAGTAACAATTAAGCAAACAGTTACCAGCACCACTGCTACAGATAAAATGGCTGCAATGGATCAACACATGAAGGCGATGCAAGCCATGCATGAGAAGATGATGGCTGCAAAAACCCCACAAGAACGTCAGAAACTTATGGCTGAGCACATGAAACTCATGCAAGGAGGTATGAGTATGATGAAACAGATGGGCAGCCAAAGCATGAATGCAAATATGGCTGACCGTCAGCAGATAATGGAAAAACGTATGGACATGATGCAATCCATGATGCAGATGATGATGGACTGTATGCCTCCCTCCACAACTAAATAATTACCCATGAATTAGAGAGGGAAGCACCATGAACCATCAACCTCAAGAACATAATTCAGTACCTAACTTTTGGTCTACACGTTATGCCATCGGCCTATTCGTGATTGGTGGTGTGGCAGCCTATTTTCTCTTAACCGAGCATTTGGCCCATGTCGTTGGTGTTTTACCCTTTTTACTCCTTTTAGCATGCCCACTCATGCATATTTTTATGCATGGTGGTCATGGGCATAACCACTCGCAGCAAAAAAAATCCGATATATCTGATAACAAAAAATAGCTCTTATCAGGAGATCCATCATGAATCATGCGGAATCGGCCTATGGTTTATGGACGCTGGTTATCATTAACTCAGCAGTTTTTATCATGTTCGCTTTCAGTTTTTTTAGACCTTCCACTGCGCGCGATTGGCGTACATTTGGGGCCTTTTCGGCTTTTATCATTGCTCTATTTGTCGAAATGTATGGTTTTCCTTTAACCATTTACCTGTTATCTGGTTGGCTTCAAACTCGCTTCCCTCAACTTGACTTACTTTCTCATAATGCAGGTCACTTGTGGTCAACGCTATTAGGTGAAAAAGGTGATCCACATTTTGGCATTTTGCATATCGCCAGTTACGTTTTCTTGGGCTATGGATTTTACCTGTTATCAACGTCATGGCACGTGCTGTACAACGCACAACGTCATCACCAATTGGCAGTAACCGAACCCTATGCGCGCATACGTCACCCCCAATACGTGGCTTTTATCTTGATCTTGCTGGGGTTTTTATTGCAATGGCCAACTTTACTGACACTGATTATGTTTCCAATCTTACTCTTAATGTACAGCCGCTTGGCAATTAAGGAAGAGGCTGAAATGAGTAAACAGTTTGGCGCTGTCTATGACAGCTATGCTCAACAGACTCCGAGATTTATTCCAAAATTCGGCCATAAAACCACTTTACCATAAGAGAATTATTTATGTCAGATCAAAAAAATCATAACCAGGACCATATGGCACAGGCTACAACAGACGTACTGAAAGACCCAGTCTGTGGTATGACCGTCACTGAAGAATCGAAATACCATGAGGAATTTAAGGGGAAAACTTACTTTTTTTGCAGTGATAAATGTCAATCAAAGTTTCATAGCAGCCCGGTGCAATATATCGCTAAACCCGCAACGACGACTGCCGATGCACATACACAGCATCATCAGACTACTCAATCCGTTAATGAGACAAGCACAACAGGCACGATCATCTATACGTGCCCAATGCATCCAGAAATTAAACAAGATCATCCTGGAAACTGTCCTAAATGCGGAATGACACTGGAGCCACTCATTCCTGAATTAGAGGAAGATGAGAATCCGGAGTTACGTGATTTCCGCCGACGCTTCTGGTGGACACTGCCATTGACCATCATCGTGACTTTTTTGGCGATGTTTGGTCATCAAATGAACCTGTTCGACATGGCAGTTCAGAGCTGGATTGAACTGGTGTTGTCACTCCCGATTGTACTGTGGGCAGGTTGGCCATTTTTTTCCCGTGGTTGGCAATCGGTTGTGAATCGCAGCCCAAACATGTGGACCCTGATCGGTCTAGGTACAGGGGCTGCTTTTATTTACAGTGTGGTTGCGACCATTGCACCACAAATCTTTCCAGACTCATTTATCTCCATGGGTCGTGTCGCTGTTTACTTTGAAGCTTCAGCGGTCATCATTTCTTTGACCCTACTGGGGCAAATACTGGAATTAAAAGCACGTTCGCAAACTTCTGCTGCAATTAAGTCACTCCTTGGGCTCGCTCCTAAAACAGCTCGCCGAATCCTGCCTGATGGAACTGAAGAAGATGTTCCTCTAACGCATGTCCATGTAGGAGATTTACTCAGAATTCGCCCAGGTGAAAAAGTGCCTGTGGATGGTGTAATCACTGAAGGAAGTAGTTCAGTGGATGAATCGATGCTGACAGGTGAACCTTTACCGATCACTAAACGCATCGGTGATAAAGTCATTGGTGCTACCCTGAATACCAATGGTTCCCTAATCATGCGTTCAGAGAAAATTGGTTCAAGTACCATGTTATCCCAGATCGTACAGATGGTGGCGCAAGCTCAACGATCGAGAGCACCAATGCAACGCATGGCTGATCAGGTTGCAGGTTGGTTTGTCATGGCTGTAGTAGCCATTGCCTTGCTTACCTTCTTTGGATGGGGACTGTTCGGCCCAGAAGAGTCGAGCTGGGTTTATGCATTAATCAATGCTGTGGCAGTACTCATTATTGCCTGTCCTTGTGCACTAGGCTTGGCAACTCCAATGTCTATCATGGTTGCAACGGGTCAAGGTGCTACTCATGGTGTGTTGTTCCGCGATGCAGCAGCCATTGAGAATCTACGCAAGATTGACACACTAATCATCGATAAAACAGGTACGTTAACTGAAGGACGCCCTGTATTCGATCGTGTGGTTGCCGCATCAGGTTTCGATGAATCTGAAGTATTACGTTTAGCCGCCAGTCTTGATCAAGGCAGTGAACACCCGCTAGCCGAAGCGATTGTAAACGCAGCACACGAACGTGGCCTGCCTCTTGAAACACCAGATAATTTTGAATCAGGCTCAGGGATTGGTGTTCGAGGTCAAGTGGGCGATCGTCAGTTAGCTTTGGGCAACACAGCACTGATGGAGCAATTAGGTATCTCGGTACAATCTCTGATTCCGCAAGCCGAAGAGCTGCGTTCAGAAGGTGCAAGTGTGATGCATCTAGCCATCAATGGTGAATTGGCCGGCCTGCTTGCAGTATCCGATCCCATCAAAAAAAGTACCCCTGAAGCACTTGCCACCCTGAAGGAAGCTGGACTACGTATCGTGATGGCAACAGGAGATGGTCTCACCACTGCCCGTTCAGTCGCATCACGTCTGGGTATTGATGAGGTACATGGTGAAGTTAAACCCGCAGATAAACTCGAACTTGTCAGCAAATTGCAGAAGCAAGGTCGCATCGTGGCAATGGCCGGCGATGGAATCAATGATGCACCAGCACTAGCCAAGGCTGATGTCGGTATCGCTATGGGGACCGGAACTGATGTCGCAATGAATAGTGCTCAAGTTACCTTGGTCAAGGGAGATTTACGCGGTATCGCGGTTGCCCGTTCACTTTCGGAAGCTACTGTTGGCAACATGAAACAGAACCTCATGTTTGCTTTCCTTTATAATGCCTTGGGTATCCCAATAGCAGCTGGCGTACTCTACCCATTTACCGGTTGGTTGTTGTCACCCATGATTGCGGCCTTGGCTATGAGTTTGAGTTCAGCTTCAGTCATCACCAATGCCCTTCGCCTGCGACATAAAAAGCTATGATAGAGAGTCTTTTTCTTCCACCAGATGTATCAGGCCTGATTGCAGCACTTGCCATCGGCCTGCTCATTGGTTTAGAACGAGGATGGAATGATCGTGAACTGCCAGAAGGCAGCCGAGTAGCAGGCCTACGTACCTTCACATTGACAGGATTACTCGGAGGAGTGCTCGGTCATTTACAGCCAAACTTTGGGCCTTGGCCACTAGTCGCAGCCGTATTAGGGCTTTCCCTTTTACTTACGGTATCCTACGCGCGTACCGCAAGACTTTCCGGTAATCTAAGCGCTACCACGACGATCGCGATGCTGTTGACATTAGTTCTAGGTGCATATGCATCCCATGGTAATGTTACTTTAGCATTAACAGCGGCTGTCATCGTGGCTGTATTTTTGGATCTCAAGCCAACCTTACATGGTTGGTTACGCTTGATCGAACATCGTGAATTAACCGCATCCCTGCAGTTACTGGTACTTTCTGTCGTTATATTACCTTACTTACCCAATACGGGTATGGGACCTTTTGCTGCATTAAATCCTTACCAGTTATGGTGGGCAGTGATCCTGATTGCCGGACTCTCTCTGGCAGGTCATTTTGCCATGCGGCTCACCGGTTCAGAAAGAGGCATACTCTGGACAGGTCTATTGGGTGGTTTGGCATCTTCTACAGCTGCAACTGTCGCACTGGCACGCTATACACGCCAGCACCCCGTCATGGTCAGTGCTGCTATTTCTGGAACATTGGCTGCCTGTGGCATCATGTTTTTTCGTATGGTTGTGCTGATAGGCGTCATTGAGCCAGCATTGCTAAGCACTTTTGGTGGTGCAATGATGATTGCGGGAATCCTTCTGCTGGGTATGGCATTGTGGAGACAACGCCAAATTACCAGCGCTGAAAACAACGATCGAACAATAGAAGCAATGGCTCCTTTTGATCTTGGGACAGCATTCAGCTTCGCTGCTTTCCTGGCTGTCATGGCAGTCTTGGTCCCGGCAGCAAAACAATGGTTGGGCACCAGCGGCATCTTCGTATTATCGACTATTTCTGGGCTAGCAGACGTAGATGCTATTTTAGTCTCACTTGCCCGCCTGCATAGTACTGAAGGCTTAACAACAAATGTGGCTGCTGTCGCGCTAGGGCTGGCCACACTGAGCAACATGTTAAGCAAAGCGACAATTGCATGGATGACAGGGGGGGCACAGTTTGGCCGAGCTATCATATTTGGCTACACAATTGCCATGATAGGTGCTGGCGTAGCTCTGGCTCTCAGTTTGAGCTTTATGTAAGGTCAACTCGGGTAAATGGAAGATGTTCAAAAAATGAGTTAAAATGATTCCCCTTGCATGGATTCACTTTGAAAAACAATGGTAAAAATGATTCGACCATTGAGGGATTCAGCCTGGATGGTCGCCCCAAGCATATCAAGAATAGATTTTGTTATCGCGAGCCCTAAGCCGGTTCCTTCTTCTGTTCTTTGTCTAGATGCATCTGTTCGATAAAATCGATCAAATAACCTGGATAGTTGTTCAGGAGAGATTTCAGGGCCTTCATTTTCAATTGAAAATATTGTGTTATCTAAATTCTGTTGAAGTTTTATGCGTATTGTAGAATTCTTATTTCCATATTTAACTGCATTAGATAATAGATTGCTGAGTGCTCGACGTAACATAGCAGGATCACCTTTGACATTTCCAGATCCTGTTTGTTGAAGCGTCATATTTTTTTCGGCAGCTAGCGCATCATAGAAATCAAATAAGGCTGTAACTTCTTTAACCAGGTCAATATTCTGTAAGTTCTGTAATTTTAGGCCATGTTCTGCTTTTGCCAAGAAAAGCATATCGGATACCATTCGAGCCAAACGTTCTAATTCTTCTAAATTAGAAAATAGTACTTCTTGATAGGTACTGGTATCTCGTTTACGGGCAAGACATACTTGAGTTTGAGTCATTAAGTTATTAATCGGTGTTCTAATTTCATGCGCTAAATCAGATGAAAAATCGGAAAGCCTTTCTAAAGCTGATTCTAGTCTGTCGAGCATATCATTGAAGGCAATTGCTAATGATTTTAGTTCTGTTGGTGTGTGCTCAACTTCTAAACGTTCTGAAAGATGTTGGGCAGAAATGCCTTCTGCGACCTTAGCCATTTTTTGCACGGGTCTTAAACCTCTCCAGGTTGCAAACCAGCCTAAAAACATTAAACAAATCGTACCGGCTAAACCAATGTAAAAAAGTTGACGCTTAAAATCATTTAAAAAATGTAGATGTTCAGATGTATCGATCCCCACAATAATGCGTACAGATTGTATTTCAGTATTTTTGTTTATATCCATGTTGTAGATCATGCCACGATAGGTCTTATTCTTAATTTTCCATTTAATCCAAGGGTTATTTGCTGACTTGATTAACTGTTGAGTATTAATGATTGAAGATGCTGAACTAAATAAAATCTGACCTGCCGGTCGTTCTATTTGGACCATAAGATCATGGTGTCCAACTAAAGCATCTTTCAAATATAGATCAAGTTCTGGAGAATTTTTAGGATGCTGTTGGAGAAGATTCTGAATAAGCTGGATTTTACCTTCTAATTGGGTACGATCTTGCGTTTCAAAATGATGCATCACTAATTTATGGATGAAAAACCCCATCATAATGAGAATGCATATAGTCGATAATGAGAAAATAATACCAATACGAAAACTGATAGATTTGAATAATTTATTATTCATCTTCTACCTCTAATACATACCCCATTCCTCGAATATTCTGAATTAACTTAGGGGTAAAATTACTATCTACTTTATTTCTTAATCGTTTAATAGCGACTTCAACTACATTTGTATCACTATCAAAGTTCATATCCCAAATTTGAGATGCAATAAGTGCTCTTGGTAGAATTTCACCTCTTCTACGCATAAAAAGCTCCATAAGCGCAAATTCTTTAGCCGTCAGATCAATGCGTTGACCTGCTCGTGTTACCCGACGTTTTCTCAAATCAAGTTCTAAATCAGCAATCTTAATAATATTATTATCTTCTCTTTGTTGCCCTCGTCTAAGGAGCGTTTTTATTCGAGCTAGAAGCTCTGCAAAAGCAAAAGGCTTAACTAAATAATCATCAGCGCCTAGCTCTAATCCTTTTACTCGATCTTCGATTTGATCTCGGGCGGTAAGAAAAAGAATGGGCATTGTTTTACCGCTGCTACGAATATCATTGATAATATTCCAACCATTTAGTCCAGGTAACATCACGTCTAAAATAATTAAGTCATACTCTTCAGAAAGAGCTTGATGTTTACCCGTTAACCCATCTGTAACCCAGTCCGTAATATAGCCAGCTTCGGATAAACCTTGCTTGAGATAATCACCAGTTTTTTGTTCATCTTCAACTAATAGTATTCTCATCTCAGAATCCTAAGTTATTCATTAAAACTATAATAACGTTATAAAACATCTGATCGAGATAGATTACAAAAATGTCATTTTCAAGTCACTTAGATGTTCAGTGCTTCACTTTAGTGTAGTAGCAAGAAATTAACTTTTAGAGAAACTTATGAAAACTGTAGTGCGTCGTAGTCTAACAATTTTAATGTGTGCTGGAACTTTAATTGCTGGTACTCAATCTTGGGCAAAAGATGTATCAACCTCAAGTGCCACTAAAACGGTAAAAGCACAGGAACCTTGTACAAAACCTTGTAAAATGGAAAAAGATGACAAGACTCAGCAAGATCATAGTCAACATCAGTCTCCTAACTCATCTGACATGTCAAAAATGGATCATTCTATGATGAATATGGACCATTCTAAAATGGATCATTCAAAGATGAATATGCCTGGTAGCAATAAATAATTTTATAAATAGCGAGAAAGAAGTATTAAAGTTTATACTAAATATTTGCTTTATTACTTCAACCTTGACCTTTCTAAAGGTGAGATAGAATGTCAAAAAAGTTAAGTCATATACTCTTAATTGGAGTTGGTTTATTTTCATCAACTTGGGTAATGGCGGCAGTTAAAGAATATGATTTAACAATCGCTGAACAAACTGTAAATATCACAGGAAAACCAGTTGAGAGAATTACTGTAAATGGTAAATTCGTTGCACCACTTCTTGAATTTGAAGAAGGTGATGAGGCCGTTATCCGTGTTCACAATAAGTTAAAAAATCAGGACTCTTCAATCCATTGGCATGGCTTATTATTACCTGGAATTATGGATGGTGTACCTGGATTTAACAAATTTAATGGCATTGCCCCTAATAAAACTTATGAATATAAGTTTAAAGTCCGCCAAAATGGTACTTATTGGTATCATTCACATAGTAAAGGACAAGAACAAGACGGTTTATATGGTGCTTTTGTTATTTATCCTAAAGATAAAACTCCACTAACAGCTGCTGAAAAAACCGATAAAGATTACGTTGTTTTGCTTTCTGATTTTCATAATTCGACAAGTGATCAAATTATGAAAAATATTAAAAAAGAAGCAGATTACTATCAGAACCGCCGCGAAACAGTATTCGATGTATTAAAACAAGTTAAACGTGATGGGCTAAAAGCGACTTGGCAAGACCGTTCTATGTGGAATCAGATGCGAATGCTGAAAACAGATATGTCCGATGTGACTGGTTATACATTTTTAATGAATGGCAAAACACCTCAGCAAAACTGGACCGGTAACTTCAAAGCTGGTGAAAAAGTTCGCCTTCGTTTTATTAATGCTTCCGCTATGTCATTCTTTGATGTACGCATTCCAAACCTAAAAATGACTGTAGTCAGTGCTGATGGTCAACCTGTAAAGCCGGTTCCTGTAGATGAGTTCCGTATTGGTACTGCTGAAACCTATGATGTCATTGTGGAACCAAAACAAGCACATTACCAAATTGAAGCTGAATCTATTGATCGTACCGGTTTTTCAGTGGGAACATTACATGAAGAAAGCAGCCCAGCGGTCAAACAAATTGAGATGCCTAAGCCTCGTCCTCGTTCTTTATTGACTATGGAAGATATGGGAATGAATCATGATATGTCATCTATGAAAGATATGAATCACGATATGTCTTCTATGAAAGGTATGGATCATGATATGTCTTCTATGAAAGGCATGAATCACGATATGTCTTCTATGAAAGGTATGGATCATGATATGTCTTCTATGAAAGATATGAATCATGATATGTCTTCTATGAAAGGCATGAATCACGATATGTCTTCTATGAAAGGTATGGATCATGATATGTCTTCTATGAAAGGTATGGATCATGATATGCCGATGAATAGCGCTACTGTTAAGGCGGCTTCAGACAAGAATGATAATACCGTATTTGGATGGGCAAATGCTTCAACACCTGAAGGTAATAAAGCATTGCAATATAGTGATTTGCAATCGTTAGATCCTCAAAAAGACACTCGTGCAGCTGAACGTGAAATAGAGATCCGTCTTGGTGGAAACATGGAGCGTTATATTTGGACAATAAATGGTAAAAAATTTAATGAAGCCGACCCACTAGTGGTGAAGTATGGTGAACGTATTCGCTTAAAATTTGTCAATGACAGTATGATGGCTCACCCAATGCACTTACATGGCATGTTTATGCAGCTTGAGAATGGTCAGGATCCAAGCAATATGCCAAACAAACATACGGTAATTGTTCCACCTGGGAAAACGATAACCACTCTACTCACAGCTGATGAGTTAGGTGAGTGGGCTATTCATTGTCACCTGCTTTACCATATGAGTGCAGGAATGATGAATAAACTCATTGTAGCTCAAGTGGAAGATGGTAATTCTACAAAGACTGTTCCTCAGTCCCAAGTAAATGAGAAGGGAGTAAATCCACATGCAAATCACTAAGAATTTCTTCTCAAAAACAGTCTTATCAATTGCATTAATAAGTATATCAAACTTAACTTTTGCTAATAGCAGCACTTCGGAACAAGAAAGTAATATTACAAATGGTATGAGAGTCTTATTACAGGAGTCTGGTGGCTTAAGATATAGCCCCCAAGAATTGTATCCAGAATATTATTCAATGGAAAATGCAAATGGGGGAGATAATATTATTTTGACTGCAAGAAAGACATCAGACGGATCTCACGATGATCATCTTAAAGAACATGGCGGACAAATTTATCAAGTAACAAGACTTGAAAATGCATGGATGGTTGATGAAGACGGTAAGGGCAACCTAGGAACAAAGCTTGAAACTTTGATTGGAACAGATGAAAATCGTCTATTTATTGAAGCCAATTCGGAAAAGTCAGAAAGTAATGATCCAATATATGCTGTATCAGCACTTTATAGCCGTAACGTAGCCCCATTTTGGGATATACAAGCTGGTGTAAGATATAGCGAAGATAAAAATAGCAGCAACAGTGATCGAGTTGATGGTGTTATTGGTGTATTAGGATTAGCTCCTTATTTCTTTGAAACACAAGCATATCTTTATGGCGGTGAGAATAATTTTTGGGGAGCAAGTTTTGAATTAGAACGTGATTTGCTTTTAACTCAGAAACTTATTACTCAACCTTATATCGAAGCAGATGTAATATTTAGCGATGATTCTAACTATGCTGCAAAATCAGGTTTATCAGAACTAAAAACTGGTATCAAAACCCGATATGAGATTACTAAGCGAATTAAACCTTTCATTGATGTTGCTTACCAATATGAAAAAGGACAGAAAGCCACTTCTATGCAAGAGGCAACAGAGTCTGAAAAGGGATGGAAATATGGTGCAGGCATCGAATTAGTTTTTTAAAATAGTATGATTTGGATTCATGAATGGTAGCTTCGGCTACTATTCATGAATTATTACTATTTATTTTCGAATCTGTAAAACTAAAAAAGCTTAATTTTTGGTCTATTTTTATGCAGTGGTTAAAAACATGCTTATCGCTGTTTTTATCGTTTGCTATTCTTTTAGTAGGATCGGCTGCTACTACTTCGTCTGTACATCATCGGTGTTTAATGCCATCTGAATAGATGCATGTGGCATAGCCGTCTTCATCGATTTGAATCCTAAAGTGGCCCTAATGATCCGCTTTAGCTTGCCATGATTACATTCGATCACGTTATTTTTATACTTAACCTGCCTGTGCTCAAGATCTGGTGGACATTTTCTTTCCCATTTTAACCGTGACAAAGCACCTCCATATGTGTGCTTTATCTGTATCTATCACTTGTGGGGCCTTCCTTTGCCAGAAGATGCGGATACTGAGCATCCAAAAGTAAAAGAACTGCATGAGCTTCTTGCATGGTCTGAAGGTATGGTCTGGTGTTCACCTGAACGTCATGGTTCTATGAGTTCCATTTTTAAATCACAAATAGACTGGATTCCACTTGCAGGAGGAGCAATCCGTGCTACCCAAGGTAAAACCCTTGCCTTGATGCAAGTCAGTGGTGGATCACAGTCATTTAACAGCCTGAACCAGATGCGTATTTTGGGGCGGTGGATGCGGATGATCACCATTCCAAATCAGTCTTCAATTCCGAAAGCTTTCTTGGAATTTGAAGAAGATGGACGAATGAAGCCTTCAGCTTTCTATGACCGGATTGTGGATGTCATGGAAGAGTTATTTAAGTTCACTCTACTGACTCGTGGTCAAAGCAAATACCTGACTGATCGTTATTCTGAACGCAAGGAATCGGCTGAAGAGTTGTCCAAGCGTGTAAATCAGCGCAGTTTATAAATGCTGGATGGTATTAAATACTGCGCCTCATTGCCAGGTCAGTAACACTTTTATGCTGTACCGATGAAGTGCTGTTAAAGGTACAATGAATATTGTAAAAACCCAGTCTTCATGATTGGGTTTTTACATTAAAGAAGTCAGAGATAAATAAGGAAAAGGTGAAGGCTTTGAACCAGAAACGGCACTGTTGCAAATAGGCTGACATGATAAGCTAAATATCTTATTTATTTCGAGATACAGCAGATGAATCCCTTCCACGGTCGGCACTTTCAAGGTGAAATCATTCTTTGGGCTGTTCGTTGGTATTGTAAATATGGCATCAGCTATCGTGAACTTCAGGAAATGCTCGCTGAACGTGGAGTGAATGTTGACCACACCACAATTTATCGCTGGGTTCAGCGTTATGCTCCAGAAATGGAAAAACGTTTACGCTGGTATTGGCGTAATCCTACAGATCGACATTTATGGCATCTGGATGAAACTTACGTAAAAGTGAATGGCAAATGGGCATATCTATACCGTGCAGTTGACCAACGTGGCGATACCATTGATTTTTATCTTTCTTCTAGACGTAATACCAAATCAGCATATTGTTTTCTTGGAAAAATTTTAAATAATGTGAAGAAGTGGCAAATTCCACAAGTGATCAACACGGATAAAGCACCCACATATGGACGTGCTTTATCACGGTTAAAACGGGAAGGTAAATGTCCACCAGACCTTGAGCACAGGCAGATTAAGTATAAAAATAACGTGATTGAATGTGATCATGGCAAGCTAAAGCGGATCATCAGGGCCACATTAGGATTCAAATCTATGAAGACGGCTTATGCCACAATTAAAGGTATTGAAGTCATGCGTGCACTACGTAAAGGACAAGCTTCATTATTTTATAACGGTAATATTCTAGGAGAAGTTTGGCTAGTAAATAGAGTTTTCGGTCTCTAAGCTTTTTTGAAGGGAAAATCATCGACTCAGATCCCTATTTGCAACAGTGCCGTTGTTAGTGGTTTGACCCACTAACAACTAACACGTTGGCTATTCATTGAGTAAATCCTAAACTCAACTAATTCTTTTATTTATCAGACAACCATTTTTCGACATTCGACGGCACATTCACGGCAAGCATCAGCACATTGCTGGCAGTGTTGATGCTCATGTTGGCTACATTCATCTGCACAGTATTCACAAGCCTTGGCACAAAGCTCACAAATTTCTTTCATAAAAGGAGATTCTTTTTGCTGCATACGAGCACAGAGCTGACAAATATCTGCACAATCTAGACAACGCTGAATACATTCTCGCATCATCTCCAGATTTTCTTCTTTTAGACAGGCATTTGCACAACTGGCACAGGTAAGGTAACAGCTCATACATGCCTTTGCGCAATCTGAAAATTGGATATCGTTCATCATACTTACCTAAAGTCACTTGATTTAGGAATAAGCTAATCAAAAAAAAAGATATACACTAGGACGATTAGGTAAGGGAAAGTAAAATAGTCATAGATTTTGTTAAATGGTTTTAGATGCTGGCTTTGAGTGATTTAGCTGCTCATGTATTCAGGCACTGTTGCAAATAGGCTGACATGATAAGCTAAATATCTTATTTATTTCGAGATACAGCAGATGAATCCCTTCCATGGTCGGCACTTTCAAGGTGAAATCATTCTTTGGGCTGTTCGTTGGTATTGTAAATATGGCATCAGCTATCGTGAACTTCAAGAAATGCTCGCTGAACGGGGTGTGAATGTTGACCACACCACAATTTATCGTTGGGTTCAGCGTTATGCTCCAGAAATGGAAAAACGCTTACGCTGGTATTGGCGTAATCCTACAGATTTACATTCATGGCATATGGATGAGACTTATATCAAAGTGAAGGGGCGATGGACTTACCTGTATCGTGCAGTTGATCAACGTGGTCATACGATTGACTTTTACCTTTCCGCTAGACGGAACAGTAAATCAGCCTATTGTTTTTTAGGAAAAATCTTCAATACGGTGAAAAAATGGCAAATTCCACGGGTCATCAATACAGATAAAGCAGCGACCTATGGCCATGCTTTATCACGGTTAAAGCGAGAAGGAAAATGTCCAGTAGATATTGAGCACAGGCAGATTAAGTATAAAAATAATGTCATTGAATGTGATCATGGTAAGTTAAAGCGGATCATCAGGGCCACATTAGGATTCAAATCTATGAAGACGGCTTATGCCATAATCAAAGGTATTGAAGTCATGCGTGCACTACGTAAAGGACAAGCATCGTCATTTTATTATGGTCAGCCTCAAGGTGAAGTGTTTCTAATCAACAGGGTTTTCGGTCTCTAAGCACTTTTAAAAAGGAACTTCATCGACTCAAATCTCTATTTGCAACAGTGCCCTTCATCGACTCAAATCTCTATTTGCAACAGTGCCCCCTTAGCAATGGCAGCTATAGTTCAGTTCATTGGGAATAGAAATGAACAAGCAGAAAAAGTGGCTGAAAGCCTAAACTTATTTCCTGTACCTGCCACAGCCCTAGTTTTGTTTATCGTCCTAGCATCAGTTATGCCTCAAATTGGGCTTGCAAAAAGTGCAGCTCTTCAAGCTTTACCAATTTATATTTCTTTTGCCATTATTGCTCCATTCGTGGGTTGGATAATTGCTCGTATTTTTCGATTAGAATCTGGCTCTGCTAGTGCTGTGTCCTTTTCAGCATCATATAGAAATTCATTTGTTATTCTTCCATTAGCTTTTGCAATTCCGGGAAGTATGCCCATAATTCCTGCTGTAATCTTGACTCAGACTATCGTTGAACTATGCTTTTTACCAATCTATATTCGTCTGATACCTCGACTATTCAAAACCTAGAGATTTAAACATTTAAGTAGTTGTTATAGTTAGATAAAAGTATTCAGAAGCCCACGCTTACATCGAGTAATTTAATAAAGGGGGGGGGGAGCTAGCTCCCCCCCTCTTTTATTCATTTGCTAATTAAAACTTACTCGCAACTTGATATGTGATGAATGAAAAGATGTAGGCTAATGCAAACAAATAAGTTGCCATAATGATGGGCTGTTTCCAGCTGCCAGTTTCTCGTCTAATTGTTGCTAACGTAGCAAGACAATGGGGAGCAAAAATAAACCATACCAATAATGATAAACCTGTGGCTAACCCCCATCCATCCGGGCCTGAAATTTGACTTAACAGACTTTGAGTTACTGTATCTTCATCACCTGACATCGCATAAATCACCCCAAGAGCAGCAATTACAACTTCCCTTGCTGCCATAGCAGGAATGAGTGCAATACATATTTCCCATGTAAACCCAATAGGCGCAAATATAGGATGAATTAAATGTCCTAACTGACCAGCTAAACTATAGTTAATGGCCGGCGTGCTTGCATTATCTGGTGGTTGAGGGAACGTGACTAGCACCCATAACAAGATAGACAGTGCGACGATAATGCCACCAACTCGTTTTAAGAAAATAGTTGCCCTATCATATAAGCCTAATGCAATATTTCTAATATCTGGAATTCGGTATGTGGGAAGTTCAAAAATAAAAATACTTTCAGTTTTATCTTTTCGAACCAATTTCAGAAACACTGAAACTAATAACGCTGAGACTATTCCCGACATATAAAGACCAAAAAGGACTAATCCTTGCAGACTTAACCAGCCGTAGATTAATTGGTTCGGAATAAATGCCGCGATCAATAAAGCATATACTGGCAATCTTGCTGAACAGGTCATCAAGGGTGCAATCATAATTGTTGCTAATCGGTCCCGTTCAGAGCTGATACTTCTGGTTGCCATAATTCCGGGAATCGCACAAGCAAAACTGGATAGCAGAGGAATAAATGAACGGCCGCTAAGCCCGGCTTTAGACATTAATTTATCTAAAAGAAATGCTGCTCGGGGTAAATAGCCTGACTCTTCAAGCATTAAAATGAAGAAGAATAAAATCAAAATCTGAGGCATATATGCAAGCACGCTACCTGCACCAGCAATTACCCCATCCACAACCAAGCTTTTTAATAGAGGATGTTGGATTAGTGGTCCAATAAAATCACTGAGCCATGCGACAAAATTTTCAATGAATTCAATAAAAGGCGTTGCCCATATAAATACCGCCTGGAACATCACAAACATGGTTAAAGTTAAGATTACTAAACCCAATACAGGATGTAGAAAAATTTTATCTAGAAATGCGGTTCTTTTATCACCACTGTCATTATTTAAAATAACTTGTTTGGTGATTTGTTTGACCTGTTCAAAATGACTTAATTCAGAATGATAAGGAGTAATAAAAAGATTTTTTTGATCTAATTGATTAATTAAATCTTGAATTCCTTTTGTTTTAACTGCGACAGCTTCAACTACAGGGATACCTAACAGTTGAGACAGTTTATCCTTATTAATGGAAATACCACGCTTTTTGACCTCATCCATCATATTTAATACAAGAATCATAGGGCGATTTAGAGCACGAACTTCGAGAACCAAGCTCAAATGTAAGCTTAAATTTGTGGCATCTACAACGCATATAAAAATATCGGGTAGAATTTCACCTTTTAGCTCGCCCAAACAAACTGCCCTGGTGACTTCTTCATCTAAACTACTAGGTTTTAAACTGTAAGTTCCGGGTAAGTCCAATACTCGTATTGCATCACCAGAAGGTAATTTAAAAGAACCTTCTTTTCTTTCTACGGTAACCCCAGCATAGTTGGCAACTTTTTGTCGCGTACCAGTAAGCGTATTAAATAAAGAGGTTTTTCCGCAATTTGGATTACCGACTAATGCAATGTTCTTAATCTTCATTGGATACTAACTCTACAAAAATTCTTTCAGCTTCATTCTTTCTTAATGCGAATCTTGAAGTTTCAATTTGAACTAAAACAGGATCTCCGCCAAAAACACCTTTAGCGAGTACTTGTAGAGTTTCACCCTCTCTAAAACCTAATAGTTGGAGCCGTTCCAATACGGGATCAGTGGTATGACTGTATTGATTACCTTTTTTGAGATCTCTAATTTTGACGATCTGATTTTGTTTAACTTG
>NZ_JAUZUU010000023.1:0-25555 GCF_031844225.1 Acinetobacter sp. RRD8 | reverse complement strand
ATTAACACGTTAAGAATATTACCAATTTTGACTTTCTCCCAATTGCTGTCCTACAAACTCATAGCGTATCGTAGAACGTGAAAATTTAATCGGACAAGCCAATTGTGCTTCGGTCTGCTGACTGCTGGATTTGAGTGGCACCTGTACTATCCATCCCCGCTGCTGAGCCAGATCAGAATGTAACGCTTCCTCAAGTCTGAGCACCGGTTCGACACAGACATCCAGCGCGGCAAACAGCATTTGCCATTCAGCTAATGACTTGGTCTTGATTTTATTCTGAATCGCCTGCTTCACCACAGCATGATCTTCAGCGGCATAAGAAGCGCCTTTGTCCAGGAGAATCGGCAGCTCTAAAGCCTGTGCCAGCCCCTGCATAAATGGTGGTTCCAGACTACCAATCGACAAATAACGCCCATCTTGGGTTTCATAATAATCATAGAAAGTTCCACCATTCAGATAGCCGGATTCTGGAGATTGATGCTGATTGCCAGCCAGACTGGCAGAAGCTGCCAGATTGCTCATCGTTACCACACAATCGGTCATGGAAATGTCAATGTACTGGCCTTTGCCACTTTGTTGGCGTTCAATCACCGCGGCCAGAATCGCAATCACGGCATGCATGGAACCACCTGCAACATCGGCGACCTGAATTCCCAAGGCTGGTGGACCATTTTCAATCCGGCCACTGTGTCCGGCAATTCCGGATAAAGCCAGATAATTAATGTCGTGCCCTGCCTTATCTTTATATGTGCCAGTTTGGCCGTAACCGGTAATGGAACAGTAAATCAGTTTCGGATTAATTTCGCTTAAGGTTTGATAGTCTAGCCCAAGACGTTGCATTACACCGGGACGGAATTGCTCAATCACAATGTCATAATCTGCAATCTTGGATTTAACCAGTTCAATATTCGCAGGATCTTTCAAATCCAGTGCAACCGATTGCTTGTTTCGGTTCAAATAACTTTGTGAAGTGGCCTGTCCATTGGCAAAGGGTGGCATTAATCGCAACAGGTCCGGTCGGGTCGGTGATTCAATATGCACAACCTCGGCGCCGAGGTCAGCCAGATATAAGGTCGCAAACGGGCCGGGTAAAAGTGTAGAAAAATCTAGGATTTTCAATCCTTTTAATGCATATGACATTGGAGTATTTGCTCTACTTATATTGCTTTTTTTAGCATCTTAGGCACATAAATGAATAAAAACAATGTCATGTTCAGCCATTTACCTTGATAGTTTCGGCAATCTAATATGTAAGAAAATGGCAAAGGTATTCTTGTAAATTGCCATTGCTTTATTATTTTTCGTCATTTAGGTCAATTATTAGTGAACATTAAAGAGACTGAAGGATTAAACATGAGTCGTGATACGATCAGTATCCACTTCGTCAATGCAGCCTTATCTGGCGTTAAGCGTCTGGGCATGGATGTCGATACTTTATTGTCTCACGTCGGGATTGAAGCAGAACTGCTGCATCAGCCCAAAGCGCGTATTTCGCCTGAACAATATACCCGCTTTATTAAAATGCTGTGGATGGTGACCCAGGACGAGCATGTCGGCTTTGACAAACAGCAACGCCGGTTGGGTACTTTTGCGATCATGTGCCAGCTGATCATTCATGCCAAAACTCTGGGTGATGCACTGGAACTGTCTTCCCAGTTCTACAAACTCTTTGGTGATGACTGGTCGGTGACCCTGGAACGCGACAAACACGAAGCACGTCTGGTTCCGCTGATTCCAAATGCGATGGATCCGGATCATTTCATTACTGAAAGCATGCTGATGATCTGGCATGGCTTGGCGTCTTGGCTCATTGAGCGTCGCCTGCCACTGGAACGCGTGCATTTTAGCTACCCTCGTCCAGACCATGCCGATGAATATGATGCCCTGTTCTTTGCGCCGGTAATGCAGTTCGATATGCCACGCACCGAGATCACTTTTGCTGCGGATTATCTGGACCTGCCAATTCGCCAGAATGAAGAAACCTTAGAAGAGTTTTTGAAAGCTGCGCCGGCACAATTGCTGGTGAAATTCAAAAACACCAACTCGCTGACTTCACGTATTCGTGATGTGCTGAAGAGCCAGATTGGCGAAGAAATGCCGACATTAAACGATGTCGCGTCGATGCTTTATCTATCACCGCAAACCTTGCGCCGCCGTCTGGCAGCCGAAGGCAAAAGCTATCAAGGCGTAAAAGATGCCTTGCGCCGTGATGCAGCAATTCACCTGTTACTTAATCCGGATCTGACCCTTGAAGATGTTGCACAACAAGTCGGTTTCAGTGAAACTAGTACTTTCCACCGCGCCTTCAAGAAATGGACCGGTGTAACCCCGGGTCTGTATCGTCAATTGCATGGCTATCATTAATCAAATGATGTTGCGAAATAACATTTAAAAATTAAAATCAGTTCTCTCCGCCTAAGCATTAGCTTAGGCTTTTTTATAATTACAATTGGCTAAATCGCTCAATTGATCTGACCCGTTCTCGTCATTGCACTTCAAAAATTAAGGATTACACTCGAATCATTAGAATAATTTTCATTAAATCAATAAAAGGAACATGCTATGAGCGAGGCATATATTATTGACGCCATTCGTACGCCACGCGGAAAAGGCAAAAAAGATGGATCTTTACATCAAGTAAAACCCATTTCATTACTGACTGGTTTACTCAATGAACTGAAAGACCGTCACGGACTGGACACCTCAAAAGTCGATGATATTGTGCTGGGTTGTGTCACCCCGATTGGTGATCAGGGGGCCGATATTGCCAAAACGGCTGCCATCGCTGCCGGCTGGGACAATGATGTAGCAGGCGTGCAAATCAACCGTTTTTGTGCTTCCGGTCTGGAAGCGGTTAATCTGGCCGCACAAAAAGTCCGTTCTGGCTGGGAAGATCTGGTTGTGGCAGGCGGCGTCGAATCCATGTCCCGCGTGCCGATGGGTTCAGATGGCGGTCCTTGGGCACTGGATCCTGAGACCAATATGGCCTGTGACTTTATTCCGCAAGGTATTGGTGCAGATTTGATTGCCACGATTGACGGTTATAGCCGTGCCGATGTAGACCAGTTTGCCGAACAATCACAACAGAAAGCAGCTGCCGCTCAAGCCAATGGTTATTTCAACGCCTCTATTATCCCGGTAAAAGACAAAGCTGGTGTGGTAATTCTGGACAAAGACGAATTTATCAAACCGACAACGACCGCAGAAGGCCTCGGCAAACTCAATCCAAGTTTCGCCACTATGGGGCAAATGGGCTTTGATGCAATTGCCCTGCAAAAATATCCTGAAGTCGGTGCTGTCAATCATGTGCATCATGCCGGGAATTCCTCGGGCATTGTCGATGGTGCGGCTGTGGTTTTGATCGCATCGGAACAAGCAGTAAAAGAACAAGGTCTGAAGCCACGTGCCAAAGTACTGGCGACGGCATTGGTCGGTGCAGATCCGACCATTATGCTGACCGGCCCTGCCCCGGCTGCTCGTAAGGCCTTGGCGAAAGCCGGTTTAACAATTGATGATATTGACCTGTTTGAAGTTAATGAAGCCTTTGCTGCAGTGGTGATGCGCTTTATCAATGAGATGAAGGTTGATTCTGCTAAGGTGAATGTCAACGGCGGTGCAATTGCCATGGGACATCCACTCGGTGCGACTGGAGCCATGATTTTAGGCACTTTGCTGGATGAGCTGGAACGCCAGGGGAAAAAACGTGGATTAGCCACACTTTGCGTGGGTGGTGGTATGGGCATCGCAACCATTATTGAACTGGTATAAGGAGAAAAATAATGAGCGCAATTCAATATCAAAAAAATGAAGATAATATTGTTATTTTAACGTTTGATTCTCCAAACCAGTCTGCAAATACCATGAATGCCGACTTTCGCACGGCACTGGATGAAGTCGTTGCCCAGTTACAAGCAGATGAAGATATTGCCGGGATTATTTTCCGTTCAGCGAAAAAAACTTTCTTTGCTGGCGGCGATCTGGATGAACTGATTCAAGCCACTCCTGAACATGCAACTGAATTCTTCAATATGATTGAAGAGATGAAAGCCAAACTACGCTATATCGAAACTCGCGGTATTCCTGTGGTTGCTGCACTGAATGGCACGGCGCTTGGCGGTGGCTGGGAAATTGCCCTGTGTGCCCATCATCGTATTGCCCTGAATGACCCTAAAAGCAAATTTGGCCTGCCTGAAGTCACACTGGGTTTATTACCAGGTGGCGGTGGTATCGTCCGTAGCATCCGCCTGCTCGGTCTGCAAAATGCCCTTCCTTTATTAATGGAAGGCAAACAGTTTGGAGTCGATAAAGCTAAATCTTTAGGGCTGATTCATGAGGTCGCAGACAGTACCGATGAACTGTTGAAAAAGGCCATTGCCTGGATCAAAGCCAATCCAAAATCTCAGCAGCCATTCGATGTAAAAGGCTATAAAATTCCGGGTGGTAGCCCTTCGACACCAGCAGTTGCCCAGATGCTGGCAATTGCTCCGGCGATGCTGCGCGATAAAACCAAAGGTTGTTATCCTGCGCCTGAAGCGATCATGTCGGCTGCGATAGAAGGTGCACAGGTCGATGTCGATACTGCCCTGACCATTGAATCGCGTTACTTTACTTATTTGGCGACCAGTCAAATTTCTAAAAATATGATTGGCACTTTCTGGCATGGTCTGAATGCAATCAAGTCCGGTGCCAGTCGCCCTCAAGATATTGAAAAGTGGAAAGCCACTAAAGTCGGTATTTTAGGTGCAGGCATGATGGGTGCTGGGATCGCCTATGCCACTGCCAGCAAAGGCATTCCAGTAGTTCTGAAAGATATTTCATTAGAAGCGGCTGAAAAAGGCAAATCCTATAGCCAGAAACTGCTGGATAAAAAAGTCGCTCAAGGGCGTTTAACAGCCGAGAAACGAGATCAGGTTCTGGGTCTGATTCAAGCGACTGCATCGAATGAAGATCTAGCGGGTTGTGACCTGATCATTGAAGCCGTCTTTGAAAGTCCCGCGCTCAAGACTCAAGTCACGCAAGAGGCAGAGCAATATCTTGCCAGCAACGGGATGATGGCTTCGAATACCTCGACCCTGCCGATCACAGAATTAGCCCAGGCTTCAAAAAATGATCAGAACTTTATCGGCCTGCATTTCTTCAGTCCGGTCGATAAAATGCAGCTAGTCGAAATTATCAAAGGTAAAAATACCTCGGCAGAAACGCTGGCCAAAGCTTTCGATTTCGTGCAGCAGATTGGCAAATTACCGATTGTGGTGAATGACAGCCGTGGCTTCTTTACCAGCCGCGTGTTTGGCACCTTTGTACAGGAAGGCTTGCGTCTGCTGGCAGAAGGCGTACATCCGGCACGAATTGAAATGGCAGCTCTCAAAGCCGGTATGCCGGTAGGCCCGTTGGCGATTCAGGATGAAGTGTCCTTGACCCTGTCTGAACATGTGGCCAATGAAAGATACAAAGCTTTAGGAGCACAAGGTCAGACCATCACTAAATCACCTGCGGATGACGTGATTCACAGCATGATTCACGAATTTAACCGTAAAGGTAAGGCCGCAGGCGCAGGTTTTTATGATTATCCGGCCGATGCCAAAAAGCAGCTCTGGTCTGGTCTCAGCCACTGGAAAAAAGACAACGATATTTCTGAACAGGAAATGATTGACCGCTTCCTGTTTGTACAGGCACTGGATACGGTTCGCTGTCTAGAAGAAGGTGTTTTGGAATCTGTAGTCGATGCCAATGTGGGTTCCATTTTTGGTATTGGCTTTGCCGCCTGGACGGGCGGTGCAGTACAATTCCTGAATCAGTATGGTTTAGCCAAAGCCGTGACCCGTGCCAAAGTACTTGAAAATAAATATGGCGAACGCTTCAAAGCCCCACAACTCCTCAAAGATCGCGCAGCACACGCCCAGCCGATTCAATAGTGTGGTCACTTAAATAAAAGAGGAACGTGTTTCCTCTTTTTTATTCTCTGAATTTACTTCAAGCAATAAACAGAGTCATCTGATGACAGATTTCGATCTGCTTTTTGATCAATTTATGTTATAAAGTTACATAAGTTTGATATCCACGTGGGTAAGACCTATGACTGATCACAGTTCACCTGAAAAATCTCCTTGGGGCTGGAAAGCACTTATCATCTTCTGTATTTTAGGTGGATTATTCATGCTTATTTTTTGGCTCGCGATAAGTAATGAACCGGATTACATGCCAAGCCAGCAAAATAAACAAACTACCCAGCAACACGCTTTTAAAAATGCACCGACGATGTCTCCAGAAGCCATTGCCAAAGCGCAAGCAGATCGTGAATCACGTGAAGCTGCCAATACTGCTCATCCAGGTACGACAGCCGCTGAACACAATATGTCAGCTGAAGAACATGCCAATATGGATAATGCCGAGCACAGCTCAAATGCAGCACATGGCCACTGATCCAGATTCAGTCTATGCATAAAAAAGCGAGGTCAATGCCTCGCTTTTTCGTATTTGAATGGCTGAAAATTAAAGCTTTAAATACATATCAATATGCGGAATTCCACAATCCAGATATTCATCACCTTGAGCTTCAAATCCCAGCGCTTGATAGAAGCCAATGGCGTGCACTTGCGAAGACAGCTTTACCAACTTACGCTGCTCTGCACGCGCATAGTCAATCACGGCCTGCATCAAGCGCTGACCAACACCTAAACCGCGTGTTGTTGCTAGGACTGCAACCCGACCGATACTGTTATTTGACAATAAGCGTGCTGTAGCAATCGCCTGATCCTGCTGAAAAACAATGAAATGTACAGCAACCACATCCTCAGCATCCCACTCATCTTCAGCTGCAATATGCTGTTCTTGAATAAACACGGCTTCACGAATCGCTTTGGCATACACTGCCAAAGCTTTCCAGCTGCCGGACACTATTTTCAGTTCTGGGTTGTTTAGCATTTAGAACCAATTCCCTGCTGATCCCACTGGTCATTGAGCAACAATTCCAGTGAATGTTTCTGGATACCATACATCTCTTTTAAGGCCTGAATTTGTGCCAGAACCGCCTGATCAGGTTGTTGATAGTCTTTACGTTTTGTCGCCAGAATCATTTTATTTTTACTGGTATGTTCCAGCGCCACAAATTCAAAAACTTTGGTTTCATAACCATAAGCTTTGAGCAGTAAAGCACGAATGGTATCGGTCAACATTTCTGCCTGCTGTCCGGCATGAATACCAAACTGTAACATCGGGCTGAGGACTTTTGGCGCCTGCAACTGCGGACGCAATTCCTTATGACAACACGGTGCACACATGATCATCTGCGCATTCAGGCGAATCCCGCTATGAATCGCAAAATCTGTTGCTACATCACAGGCATGTAAGGCAATCATCACATCCAGACGTTCCGGTGCATAAGTACGGACATCCCCCTGGAAAAAGTCCAGCTGATCAAAACCAGATTGCTGCGCGACATTCTGGCAGAATTCAACCATTTTCGGATTAAGCTCTACCCCGGTGACATACGGCGTTTGACCATGTTTTTGCATATAGTCATATAAAGCACAAGTCAGATAGCCCTTACCCGAACCAAAATCCACCACGCGCAGGCCTTCAGCCTGTGGCTTAATCTGTGCCAATGCACCTGAGAAGATTTCTACAAACTTATTAATCTGCTTCCATTTACGCGCCATGCTCGGAATGATTTGCGCTTTTTGATCGGTAATACCGAGATATTGGAGAAAGATGCTGTCCTGATCGACATAACGTTGTTTAATCCGGTCATGGCCTTGTTCAGCAGGCTTCACCTGATTCATCGTGGCTTTATGTTTGCTACGCGTTAACATAGCTTTTTTCTTGTTTTTTTTCAGCTGTAATTCTTCATCTACTGTCATCAGATTGGCCTGTTTGCAACACGCCAGTAGTGAAGTAACCTGGAATAATGCTTCATCTAAAGGATAATTTTTCGTGACATCCTGCGTCTTGTAACGATATAGACAGCTCAATACGCGCTGTTCATTTAATGTAATGACTCGCAAGGTCATTTTCTCTAAATCCTGCAGTTCACCTTTATACTGGCTTAAGATCAGGCGATCGAATTGATTCCTTTCAACAGCTTGCTGAAAGGTATCCAAGAATTGCTGTTCCTGATCTGAGAGAGTTGCCAACGTTGACATAGATAAAACCTGAAATGAATTGCGCATCAAGTTTAAATCTTCTTAACCTAAAAGCAAAATTGAATTACTATACAAGTGTATATTTGAAAAAGAATGACAATCATGCAGAATGCTCCACTGGTTCCAGATTATGATCAAAATGAGGAACGGATTAACTATATTAGTCATGGTGTAGGTGCCGGGCTGTCCATTATTGCCGGTATTCTTTTAATTATTAAAGGGTCTTACCTGAGTACTGGACAATGGATTGGTCTTTGGGTTTATGCACTGAGCATGATTCTGTTATTTTCTGCTTCCATGCTTTACCACATGGCCACTGCAGCAGACCGCCGTTATTTTTATAAAAAAATCGATCATACTGCGATTTATTATTTAATCGCCGGAACTTATACCCCTTTCCTATCGATTGCCATTCCGACCGCCAAAGCCCAGTATTTATTGATTGCGCTATGGGTGATTGCCCTTCTTGGTACACTTTTCAAGTTCGTTTTCATTCATCGTTTCCAGAAACTTTCTTTGGCGGCTTATCTGGCCATGGGCTGGCTGGCGCTGCTGGTGATTGATGACATGCAGCAATATTTAAGTGCTCAATCTTTAACCTTTCTCATCATTGGTGGACTCGCTTATACCGTGGGTGCATTGTTTTACGCTTTAAAAAGAGTAAGATATACCCACGCTATCTGGCACATATTTGTATTGATAGGCGCAGGATCACATTTTCTGTCTATCTATCTTTACGTGATTTAATCATCTCCTTTTTCATTTCAGTGACCCTGAGCGAGTTGAAGCGAGAAGATTGCAGTTGTTTTTTTAAAAAATTACGCCTTTTTTAAAAAGATTACGCTTTTAAAACTAAGTTTTTTTATTTTTAGTAAGTGTAAGGTTTTCCATGGCGTCGTCTAATTCTGCTGCTCAGCCAGCACAAAATTCAAAATTTCGCGTTTTAACAGCGAGCTTGGTAGGCACCACAATCGAGTTCTTCGATTTTTATATTTATGCCACCGCTGCTGTCATTATTTTTCCGTATCTGTTCTTCCCTACTAGTACAGATCCGATGACCGCAACCATTCAGTCTCTTGCGACTTTTGCCATTGCCTTTATTGCCCGTCCGATTGGTGCAGCATTATTTGGTCATTTAGGTGACCGGATCGGACGAAAAGCCACCTTAGTTGCAGCTTTGCTAACTATGGGGATTTCAACCGTTGCGATTGGCCTGTTACCAACTTATGCGCAAATCGGAATTGCTGCACCACTGTTACTTGCACTGTGCCGTTTAGGTCAGGGCTTGGGTCTGGGCGGTGAATGGTCAGGTGCCGTACTTCTCGCTACTGAAAATGCCCCTGAAGGCAAACGTGCCTGGTATGGCATGTTCCCGCAACTGGGTGCTCCAATCGGCTTTATTCTGGCAACAGGTTCTTTCCTGACCCTTGGCGCTTTCATGTCTGAAGCTGACTTTATGGCGTGGGGCTGGCGTATTCCGTTTATCTCAAGTGCCTTGTTGGTAATTGTCGGTTTATGGATTCGTCTAAAATTGCATGAAACACCTGCTTTCCAGAAAGTACTAGATAAACAAAAAGAGGTGAATGTTCCTTTTGTTCAGGTATTCAAAAAGCATTCTCGTATGCTGGTTCTGGGTACGATTGCTGCAATCTGTACATTCGTTGTGTTCTATCTTACTACGGTATTTGCATTGCAATGGGGAACCAAACAACTCGGTTATTCTCGTGAAGAATTCCTGCAATTGCAGTTAGTTGCAACCCTATGTTTTGCTGCATTTATCCCACTTTCAGCAGTATTGGCCGAGAAATTTGGCCGTAAGACTACTTCGATTGCGGTATGTGTCATTTCTGCGATCTTCGGTATCTTCTTTGCAGATATGCTTGAATCTGGCAGCACCTTGGTGGTGTTCCTGTTCTTGTGTATTGGTCTGGCGATTATGGGCTTAACTTATGGGCCAATCGGTACTGTATTGTCTGAAATCTTCCCGACTTCAGTACGTTACACGGGTTCTGCATTGACCTTTAACTTGGCAGGCATTTTCGGCGCATCATTTGCACCGTTAATCGCAACCAAGCTGGCAACAGCCTATGGTTTGTCTGCAGTCGGTTATTACCTGACCGCAGCATCTATCCTATCGCTTGTCGCGTTTTTGCTGATTCGTGAAACCAAGAATGATGATGTAAATAATCAGATCTAAGATTTTAGATTGATTCAAAAGCCAGCACTTGATGCTGGCTTTTTTTATCATTTCACAACAAAACTCGGCTACTTATCTCGTTAAATTTGCTCAACAATCAAATGAACTCAATTTAAAAAAATGAGGCAAGGCCATGCAGGATCTTATTGAATACCTCTCGCAGGAGCAGTTGGTCAATATCATTATTTTGCTGGAAGATGATAAAAAATTAGAAGCTGTTCGCTATATCACCGAGAATACACCCTTGGATGAAGCTCAGGCGCTGCAAGTGATTGATGAAATTGTGCGGGAACATGATGTGGTCATGAAGCATGAAAGTACCGGTCCACGCTTTAGTGATGATGCCGGTGATATCGACCTGGTGACACCGCCACTGGAAATCCCCACCCATCCTAGTTTGAGCACATCCACAGAAGCTGAAATCACTGCGCAACAATTACGTGAAAATGTGCCAACCCGAAAAATCGAAAAGAAAATCTGGATGATGGCAGCCGTCGCAGTCGTGTTATTGATTCTGGTCTGGATCATCAGTTAACGCGGTACAGAATGCCGGCTGAATTTAAATCAGTTCAATAATATCAATGGTAGGCGGCACCCGGAAACGGAAAGGTACACCGACCAAACCGGTACCGACAGTCACGAACACATCTGCATGTTCATGACGGTACATGCCCTTTTTATGTCCCAAAATTGAAACCTTTTTCATGACGTAATCGGTCAGCCAAGGCAGCTCCACCTGTCCGCCATGGGTATGCCCGGATAGCATTAAAGGACGTGTCGGCAGTTTCGGAATCATATCGACCGTATCCGGGTTATGCGAAAGAATGACCCAAGGCTTGTCCTGAGGCAAGTCTGGCAAACTGCGCATGTCGGCTTTTCCAGCCCAGAGATCACCCACGCCCAAAAGTCGGAATTCATCAAATTCGACAATTTGACCTTCAATATCCATGACCTGATTGACTTGTAGTGCATAGTGCAACAGTTCCCGAATCGGCGGTCCGGGATATTGTTCGTCATGGTTACCATTGACTGAATAGACCGGAGCGTGAATCTCTTTTAAAACTGCCAATTCCTGTGCCAGTTTATTTTCTGGCTCGTAAGTCCAGTCGCCAGCAACCACCACCAAATCAGGTTGAATATGATTTAATTTGTGTACAATTTGTCGCAACTGACGCTCATGACCCGAAAACAGACCGATATGCAAATCTGCAATCAGGGCGATTTTCACCGGCTGCTTTAAACGTTTATCTGCATTGATCTGATATTGTGTCGTTTTCACTTGAATTAAATGCGGCTCGATAAAGCGTGCATAAGTCAAAACCCCACTGAGCAAAAATACAAAAATGGCTTCATGCAGAGAATAATACCCCGTCCATCCAGCATAAATACTGAAGAAAACCAAAGGGATTAATAAATAGGCAAGATAAAACGCCAGCAAATGACCAAAAGCTTTAAAGGGATGAATGGTTTCGGTACGTGATTGGCTCGACCATGCCTGAGCCACAGCCCAGATGGCTAAAATCGCCATTCCCAGATAAAAATAAAACAGTACGGAATTCGAATCCCACATAAATTGGCCTTATTCAGTCGAGCAGCAGATTACTGGCTTTATATTTATCTTTTCATAGCTGGCAATTATACTCAATTCTAATTTTTCATTCTTCGACTTATATGGCCACTGCTCCCCGCGATCAAGTTCACCTTCAATCCTCAAGTTTTATACGCACTCATCGCTATAAAGCCGGCATTTTACTGAGCTGTAGCCTGGTTCTGGGTCTACCTGCATGTAGCACCTTACCCAAGCAAACCGAACAGCCAAGCCAGATGGCATTTGAAACGGATACCTCGCAAACCAGCCTGGCACAAATTGTTGAACCTTTACGTGATCAGAACATCGGGTTGACTGGTTATCGCGTGCTGTATGATCCGCTTGAAGCACTGGCTGCTCGGATTCAGCTGATTAATAAAGCGGAACGCAGTCTGGATCTGCAATATTACATCTGGGATAACGACCGAATCGGTGCCCTCGCCCTGCATGCGATTATTCAGGCAGCAGATCGTGGCGTAAAAGTGCGCCTGTTGATGGATGACAATAATGCCAAGAAAATGGAAGGGATTTATCTGGCCTTAAACCAGCATCAAAATATCGATGTCAAACTGTATAATCCCTATCGCTTTCGTAAATACCGCGCCATGGACATGGTGCTGGATTTAAAGCGCATTAACCGCCGCATGCACAATAAAAGCTTTATTGCTGATAACCAGATTGCCTTGATTGGCGGGCGCAATATGAGTAACCAGTATTATAATGTCAGTGAAAGCTATCAGTTCTCTGATGTCGATGTGATGCTGGTCGGTGCAGCATCGGATGAAATCATTCATTCCTTCGATGAATACTGGAATGATGATTATGCCTATCCGGTACAAGAGGTGGTGAATCCACGGCATCATGGCTTACGTTTTCCAAGCTTAAAACAACAGCTAGAAACCCATAGTCAGGAGCCAGCCACTCAAAATTATCTGGATCTGGCCAATCGTTCCAGAGCCTTTGACCAATGGCTGGAACAAAACATTCAGCTGGATTGGGCGGAAGCCGAAGTAGTCAAAGATCCACCGAGCAAAATCAAGGCCAAGGCCAAAACCGAAGAACACCTGAATTTCCAGTTATTACAGCGTCTGGAAAAACCTGAACAAAGTGTCGATATTGTCTCTGCCTATTTTGTTCCGGAAAAAATTGGTGCAGACCGTTTAAAGAAACTGACGAATGAAAATATCAAGGTTCGCGTCCTGACCAACTCTTTTAAGGCCAACGACGTTGCTGTGGTGCATGCTTTTTACGCTAAATATCGTCAGGATCTATTGAAAAATGGGGTGCAGCTGTATGAGTTCTTAGCAGCGCCAGAAGCCAATCACCTAAATGCCAATACAGAGGAAATTTCGAAAAAAGCCAAAGTCAGCCTGAAAGGATTGAGTCGTTCCAGCCTGCATGCCAAGTTGATGGCACTGGATCAAAAACAGGTGTTTATTGGTTCTTTTAACTTTGATCCGCGTTCAGCTTATCTGAATACTGAAATTGGCGTGTTGCTGAACAGTCCGTCTTTGGCACGTGCAGTACACGACACCATGGACAAAAATTTAAGCAAATATGCTTATAAACTAGTGCTCGATGCGAATCAGAACATTAACTGGAAAATCAAGAAAGCCAATGGTGACGTTCAAACATTTACCAAAGAACCCAAAATGAAATGGTATCAGAAAGCTGGCCTTAAGCTGGTGTCTTGGCTGCCAATTGAAGGTTTTATGTAAGCTTGATTCTTCGAACAGAAACCATAAAAAAGCCTCTTATTGAGGCTTTTTTAATACCCGTGACTGAAGTTCAACTAGGCCAGTCTGCATTTTTTCCTGAACCACACGGGTGAGGCTTTCAACCGTATGCCCTTCAGTGGCAATTGCAGGTAAAGCCACTAAATGTGCAATGACTTGCGGCATTTCCAGTACTTTTTTGACATGGGCGGCAAAACTGATGTCATTGACAAACGGCGCAACCATATCCAGTTCGCCCTGCTGATTCACATAACAAATCAGACAGATTTGTACAGGACGCTGCGCTTCAATCGCGGCGCCTAAAATCCGGCCATGCACTTTTTTGATGGCTCGCCCATCAGAAGTCGTCGCTTCAGGAAAGAACAGCACCGGAATATTCTGTTTGAGGAAACCGGTAATTTGTTCACGAATCCTGACAGAATCCCCTGAACCACGTTTAATAAATAAGGTACCCCCACCCTTGGCCAATTTGCCTAAAATCGGCCAGTTCTCAATTTCTGCTTTTGCCAGAAAAAATACCCGCGCCCCTGAACCCAGAACTGCAATATCCAGCCATGACACGTGATTACTGACCCATAAGGCGGGTTCACGTGGAATCTCGCCATGCACCTGCACTTCGATATTGAATACTTTGCATAACTGACGGCAAAAATGTTGCACATAGCGCGTATTGGTCGGGTTATTCGGATTTTTATATAAGCCATGACGAAAAACCAAGTAAAACCCTTCACTAATGGTAGCCAATGAAGCTGTGATTTTCCGGCTATACAGGAAAAACTTGGCCAAGCCTTCGATATCTGGAGTCTGGTTTTGTACAGTCGAGTTCATAAAAACGTCATTAAATCCTAAGCGAGATACAGGGAATATCCACGAATTAAACTCATTCTATACTGTTCATTCGCAACTTGCATTGATAATAAAAATCGGCCAATAACATCTATATCTTCAATTTTAATTGGATTAAAAAATCATTCAAACTAAAACTATCGAAATATTAGATTGAAAAGGATCGTAGCCATGCCAGATCAAACCCAGCCCGCGAACGACACACCTCAACCTTTACAAGTGCTCAAATATATTTTGGGCGGCACCGTTATCTATGCCGTGGTACTGGTAACACTTGTACAACTGTTTATCAGCGCACTTTAAACCAAAGCCGCGCTAATTCAGTATCTGCACAGCCTTTTTTCAACTACACTAAAGTTTTCAAGTGGAGATGGGCCTGAGTGGAATATTTACAACAACATCGAGGGAAAGAGCGCGTCATTCTGGTGAGTGTCAGCGTACAAATGCTGGATGACCTTGATGCTGAAGAGTTTCGTTTGCTGGCACAGTCTGCAGATGCTGAAATTCTGGAACATATTCATGCTCAGCGGATCAAACCTGACGCCAAATTTTTTATCGGCTCCGGCAAGGCAGAAGAAATTGCTGAACGTGTTGAAGAACTGGAGGCCAATTTGGTCATTTTTGACCATGCCCTGACCCCGGCCCAAGCCCGAAATCTGGAACAGGTGATCAAATGCCGCGTGGTCGATCGTACTGAACTGATTCTGGATATTTTTGCCCAGCGTGCCCGTACCTATGAAGGTAAGCTGCAAGTCGAACTGGCACAGTTACAACATTTATCTTCACGTTTAATTCGTAGTCGTGGCAATCTCGACAGCCAGAAAGGCGGGATCGGTTTACGTGGTCCGGGTGAAACCCTGCTGGAAACTGACCGCCGTTTGCTGCGTATCCGTATGGGACAGCTCAAGGCACGTATTGATAAAGTCCGCCAGACCCGGATGCAAGGCCGTGTTGCCCGTCAAAAAGCGGCTGTGCCGACGGTATCTTTGGTCGGTTACACCAATGCTGGTAAGTCTACCCTGTTTAATTTACTCGCCAACAGCGATGTCTATGCAGCCGATCAGCTGTTTGCCACTTTGGACCCAACCTTACGGCGTCTGGAATGGGATGGAATCGGCAATCTGGTACTGGCCGATACGGTAGGTTTTGTCCGTAATCTTTCCCATTCACTGGTAGAATCCTTTAAGGCAACGCTGGAAGAAACCGTTGAAGCCACACTGTTACTGCATGTGATTGATTCAAGTAGCCCAGAGATGCTGGAACAGATTGAAGCCGTTGACAAAGTGCTGAAAGAAATTGGGGCCGATGTTCCCATCCTTCAGGTCTACAATAAAATTGACTGTAGCGGTGAAGAAGCCAAAATTATTTATCGACGCCCGGGCGAACCGGAACGGGTCTATGTCTCGGCACATAGTGGCGAAGGTATCGACCTGCTGCGTAAAGCGGTACATGAGTCCTTGATGGGGCAACTACAGTCCTTCGATTTAATCCTGAAACCTGCCTACGGCAAGCTGCGTAACCAGCTCTATGGTCTGAATGTGATTCAGTCTGAACATTATGATGATGAAGGCCAACTGCATCTGCACATTCGAATTGCCCCACAAAAACTGGAACAGTTAATTAAACAGGCGCATTTACCTGTAGATGAAATTCTAGGCAAACAGGCGCAGCAATTTCAACGTCCACTGGAAGCGTTTGAAATCCAGTCAAAGATCGAGTAAAACTTGATAAGTAAACTTATTAATATTAATGATCATAGCAATGAACTGGATAAAACGAATAGACTGGCCAGCATGGATCGGCACCCTGTTACTTATTATTGTCTTTCGGGAAGCTTCGGTCTGGTTAATGACCCAACTGAATCATCCTGAATTAGGCAATCTGGTCGGGTTATTGAGCCTTTTAATTGCGCTGTTTACCTGGCGCTACTTTGGCAAACTCCCCGCTCGCCTCGTGGATACCAATAACAAACTGATGAAGGAAAGCGCCTTTGCTTTCCTGCCTGTCAGTGCAGGTGCACTGATGATGCTGGTACATATGGGCCAGAAAATTCCGGCCTTTCTGTTCATCATGTTTTTCAGCACCCTGATTCCTTTATGGATTTACGCCAAAATGGCCAAGCGCTGGTTATAGGAGTTCCGCATGTTATCTATTTTGTATGGCTTTGCGGTTACCCTCATCGCCTATCTGATTGCCAAACCCTGTAACCGGTTCATTCCGCAAATTCCCGTCATCGTGTTCAGCATGTTCTTTGTACTGGTGATTTTATTTGCGCTCGGCATTCCCTATGAAAATTACATGGATGAAGTTAATCCACTTTTCAACCATTTACTCGGCTATGTGACCGTCGCACTTGCTATCCCTTTGGCCGCGATGCGCTACGATGACTTGCCGCTCAAAGCCATTATCGGCATTTTGGTTTTTGCCAGTATCAGTGCTGTCGCCTTGCCGATGGGACTAGCTTATCTGCTGCATATGTCCTCTGCAGATATTATGGCGTTTGCTACCCGCGCAGTGACCACTCCAATTGCGATTAATATTGCCACCCTGCTGGATGCACCCATCAGCATGGTCATTCTAATCGTGATTCTTTCTGGTGTGATTGGTGCAGCTTTTTCTCCATTTATTCTCAAACATATCAATGATGAACGTGCCTCCGGACTGGCTTTAGGACTAGCCGCACATGCCATTGGTACAGCTCAGGCCTGGCAGCGTGGCAGTATTGCAGGACGTTATGCCGCATTTGGTATGGCCGTCAATGCAGTCTTTACCGCGGTCTGGTTGCCTACGTTTATACTTTATTTGCAAAAAATGTGACTAGTGAATCAAATTAATCATTTGTTTTATGTGGTAATCGTTCTTACTATAGAGTAAGAACTCTAATCCAACCTAGGAACAGATATATGAAAAAGGTTCAATTCTTTTCAACTTTACTTTTAGCCTCTTTCAGCCATCTGGCTTTGGCCTCTGACCTTTCAGGGACATGGAGAAATATTGACGACAAAACTGGTTCACCTAAAGCATTCCTCGAAATTCGTGAGACGGCTTCCGGCGTCTATGCTGCCAAGATCACAAAAATCACCCCGCGTCCTGGATATACCCCGAAAGAAAACTGTGTGTCCTGTCCTGCACCTTATACCAATAAACCTATTCTCGGCCTGGATGTGCTCACTGGCTTAAAGCACGTCGGCAATAACAGTTTTGCTCAAGGCAAGCTGCTTGATCCATTATCAGGGAATCTTTATAACACCAAAGCAAAATTAAGTGCTAATGGGAAACGTCTGATCCTACGCGGCTATATCGGCGTTTCAGCACTAGGCCGTAGTCAAACCTGGATTAAGCAGGATTAATTCCTGCTTTATTAAATAAAATGTGACGGGGTTATGCTTTAGTAGATAGAAGCTTGCATTTTAATGCATTAAGTTGTATGAATATTAAACATACGCTTTTTTCATGCAATATAGATTATGAAAGTGTATTAACGTAGTTTGCATCAGCATTCACCACATGGAATTAGGTGAATGTTCATAAAAAAATAAGGATATCGCATGTATAAAATCACACTTTTAACTGTTTTTTCAGCTTCTTTATTCACTAGCTCTCTGGCCTTTGCTCAGGAGTTATCTGGTCTCTGGCAACAGATTGATGATAAAACCGGCTCACCTAAAGCATTGATTGAAATGAAAACGCAGGCTGATGGCTCGTATACCGGAACGATTACTAAAGTCACACCTCGCCCAGGTTATACACCACGGGAAAAATGTGTCAAATGTCCACCACCTTATACCGATAAACCGATTTTGGGGTTAGACGTCATTAAAGGACTGAAACCCACCAACAAAAATAACTATGCACATGGCCGGGTACTCGATCCACTCACTGGCAAAATTTATGATTTAAAAGGGCGGATTTCTGCCAATGGGAAACGACTGACTTTACGTGGATATATCGGGATCTCTGCGATTGGTCGCACACAAACCTGGATTCGCCAGGATTAATAAAAACAGCACTTTTGTGTTGGGGATATTTTATTCATCTATAAAAAAGGCATAAATATAATGAAACAAACTAAATTAGGATTAATGTTCATCGCTGCACTGATGACTGGGACTGCTTATGCACAGGATCTGACGGGCATCTGGCAGCAAATTGATGATAAAACCGGCTCACCTAAAGCAATTATTGAAATTCGTCAAAATGATAATGGAACTTTTGCTGGAAAAATTATCAAAGTGACTCCACGTCCAGGCTATACTCCACAAAAGACCTGCAATAAATGTCCCGCGCCTTATACCAATCAGCCGATCATGGGCATGGATGTATTGACTGGCTTAAAACATGTGGAAGGCACCAACAATTATGAAAAAGGTAAAGTGATTGATCCATTGGCAGGTAAAGTTTATGACGCTCGAGTGCGTCTAAATGCCAATGGTAAACGTTTAACCTTGCGTGGTTATGTGGGTGTGTCCGCTTTAGGCCGTAGCCAGACCTGGATTCGCCAAGATTAATACCTAATTCTCATTATTCAAAAAAGCTGCCAAATTGGCAGCTTTTTTCAGTGTATCAACTCTATAGTATTCAGATAAGTGTTGACTATTTTAGTAAGATTTCTAACATGAGCGGGCGATGATAAAAATTCTTTGGAATGACTCTCTATGTTTAAAAAAATATTACTTGCCGCGCTTACAGCAGGATGTATGACCAATCTTTGGGCAGACGATATTACCGGGACCTGGCAACAAATTGATGATAAAACGGGGGCGGCTAAAGCGATTATCGTCATTAGCAAAGAAGCAAATAATACCTATTCAGGCAAAATTGTAAAAATCACGCCTCGCCCAGACTATAATCCACGTGAAAAATGCAATAACTGTCCTGCACCTTATACCAATCAGCCTATTTTAGGTATGACCATTTTAAAAGGCCTAAAACTGGTTGAAGGCACCAAGAATTATGATAAAGGTCGTATTATCGACCCATTGGCAGGTAAAATTTATGATGCAAAAATGCGTTTAAACAATACGGGTAAACGTTTAACCTTACGTGCCAGTATTGGCGTTTCAGTTCTAGGCCGTAACCAGACCTGGATTCGAGCAGACTAAATTTTAAAACTAAAAAGCCACGTAATCACGTGGCTTTTTTATGGAATGTGCTTACATCGCCGGATTATCCACTGCAAACATCTGCTGATCTTCTAGGCGGAATGCCATCAGTTGATTACCCCAGACACAACCGCCATCTACATTCTGAATCTTGTTCGAAATGGTTTTACCATTCAAGGCGGCCCAGTGACCAAACAGGATCTGATGACTTTTCGCAGCCTGTGATTCAAACTCAAACCAAGGTTTAAAACCTTCCGGCATCGGATCATCCAGCGCATCTTTAAAGCTGTATTCCAGACGTCCCTCAGCGTCAGTTAAACGCATTCGGGTGAGGTAGTTCACGATACAGCGAATACGTTCATGGCCTTGTAGCTGATCCGACCAAAGTGCGGGTTCTTTCCCGAACATTTCTTTCAGAAAATCATCCAGCACCTCGAAGTCATCATGAGCAATGATCGCTTCGACTTCTTGTGCCAATTGAGCAGTTTTTTCTGCACTCCAGATATTCGGAATCCCAGCATGCGTCAGGATAGTCTGCTCATTTGGAAATAGACACATTGGCTGTTTGCGCAGCCAGTCAATCAAGTCATCACTGTCGATCGCATCAATCACATCACGAACATTGTCTTTTTCTTTCACCGGTTTGATGCCGCGGGCATAAGCCAGCAAAGTCAAATCATGATTTCCCAAGACCGTCGCAGCCGCACCTTGTTCAGCCAGCTTTTTGATAAACCGCAATGCAGCAATTGAGTTTTCACCCCGTGCAACCAAATCTCCAGCAAACCAGATAAAATCTTGTTCTGCATCAAACTGGATTTCCTTGAGTAAAGCTTTCAAGGCCTCAAAACAGCCTTGAACATCCCCAATCACATAATTATATCGAGCAGTGCGGTTCATCGTAATTTAAGCCACCATTTGATCTGAAAGTGCAACAAACTGTTCAAGGTACAGGGTTTCTGGACGCGCCATCGGATCAACACCCGCTTTTTCAAAACCCTCTTCGACCAGCATCCCCTTCAAGCTGTTACGCAGAGTTTTACGACGCTGGGTAAATACATGCGATACCAGACGTGCCAGCGCTTTTTCATTCTTCGCCACAATCGGTTTAACTTTATAAGGCTCTAAACGGAATACCGCTGAGGTCACTTTTGGTGGCGGATTAAAAGATCCAGGTGGCACTTCAAACAAGAAAGTCGGTTTACAGAAATATTGAATCATCACCGACAGACGGCCATATTCTTTAGTATTTGGTGATGCGGTAATACGATCGACCACTTCTTTTTGCAACATGAAATGCATATCTTGCACTTTGTCGCCAAATTCCAAAAGATGAAATAACAGTGGCGTTGAAATATTATAAGGCAAGTTACCCACTACACGTAATGGACGACCTTCCTGAAACAATTGAGAATAATCATATCTCAATGCATCGGCTTCAATAATGGTTAAACGTTCAGGATGCGGCACACGACCCGGCAGGCCAGCAGCCAGATCACGATCCAGCTCAAGTACGGTTAAGGCATCACATTCACCAATTAAAGGTGAAGTCAAAGCAGCCAGACCTGGGCCAATTTCTAGAATGTTCTGACCTGGACGCGGATTGACTGAGCGTACAATTTTGGCAATGACACGCTGGTCATGTAAAAAGTTTTGACCAAATCTTTTTCGAGCCTGATGCCCTTCATCTTTTGGGTTTAAGGCATTAATTTGATACATAAAAACATTTCCAACGTGAGTGATGAACAATAATCAGTGGCGCGCCAGATCGAGGGCTAAATCGACAGCAACGTGCAGGCTGGAACTTTTCGCAAGTCCGGTCCCCGCAAGGGAGAGTGCTGTGCCATGATCAACAGAAGTTCGAATAAACGGTAAGCCGAGGGTAATATTAATGGCTTCACCAAAGCCCTGTGATTTTAACACAGGTAAACCCTGATCGTGATACATCGCCAGAACAGCATCAGCATCTTTTAGGTTTTCTGGAGTAAATAAAGTATCAGCAGGTAGGCTTAAACTCATGTTGATACCTTGAGCACGATAACTTTCGAGTACCGGATTGATCACTTCAATTTCTTCCATCCCCAAGTAACCACCCTCACCCGCATGCGGATTTAAACCACAAACCAGTATCTTCGGCTGTTCAATCTTGAATTTGGATTTCAGGTCATGAATCAGAATATCAATCACCTGATGTAAACGCTCAGGCGTAATTGCATCTGCCACAGCACGAAGCGGAAGATGGGTAGTGGCCAAAGCCACACGTAAGGTTTTGGTGGCCAGCATCATGACCACACGTGGAACACCGGCAAATTCCTGGTAATACTCGGTATGGCCACTAAAAGAAATACCTGCTTCATTAATTACAGATTTTTGTACAGGCGCAGTCGCAACGCCGACACTTTTTCCTGACATGGCATAGTCTGCAGATCGACGCAGTTGCTCCAGTACATAAGCAGCATTGTTCGGATTCAATTCACCCAATACCACCTCTTGCTGCAAAGGTACATGCTCTACAAAAAGCTCACCGATGCCTGAAGATGCATCCTGCCCTTGATATGGAATCAGCTCAACCGGCAATTTAAGTGTCTGAGCACGTTGCTTGAGCATATCTATATCCGCCAATACCACAATTGGGCGCTCATCAACACGCTCTGCAAGACTCAGGCAAATATCAGGACCAATTCCGGCAGGTTCCCCACTGGTGACATATAAAGGCAGCATCATCTTCTCAATTTGGCAAAGCTAAAAATATTATAACCCGATCATCTATATGCTGCAGCGATCATTGCAAAGTGTCCTTATAAATCAATATTTTGATACAGCCACAATTATAGTTACAAATATAATGGGTATTTTTCAATCAGATTGCGGGTTGTCCCTTTCTTTATTGCAGCAGCTTAGATAAAATACAGCGCTTGAAATTTTAATTTTCATTTGTGATTCTTCACGTATTCGTTTAGAATCGCGTCTCCTTTAGTTTGGACAGATTCCATAGTCCAAACCAACTATAATAGGTAGTGGTTTAATGAAAACTCTCAGCGCTAAGCCAGCTGAAGTTCAACACGACTGGTACGTTGTTGATGCTTCTGGCAAAACTTTAGGTCGCCTTGCGACTGAAATCGCTCGTCGTTTACGCGGTAAGCATAAAACTTCTTATACTCCTCACGTTGACACTGGCGACTACATCGTTGTTATCAATGCTGAAGAAATCACTGTGACTGGTAAAAAGTCACAAGATAAGAAATACTATCGCCACACTGGTTTCCCTGGTGGTATCCGTGAGACTAACTTTGAAAAGTTAATCGCTCACAAACCAGAAGCAGTTCTAGAAAAAGCTGTTAAAGGTATGTTACCTAAAGGTCCTCTTGGTTATGCAATGATTAAGAAAATGAAAGTGTATGCAGGTACTGAGCATCCACACGCTGCTCAACAGCCACAAGTTTTGGACATCTAAGGGATAACAGCACATGGCTACTAATTATGGTACAGGTCGCCGTAAGACCGCAACTGCACGTGTTTTCCTATCAGCTGGTACTGGTAAACTCGTAATTAACAACCGTACTCTTGAACAGTATTTCGGTCGTGAAACTGCTCGTATGGTTGTTAACCAACCACTTGAGCTTCTTGAAGCTACTGACAAATATGACCTTTACATCACTGTTGCTGGTGGTGGTATTGGTGGTCAAGCAGGCGCTATCCGTCACGGTATTACTCGTGCATTGATCGCTTCTGACGAAACTTTAAAACCTGCTCTTCGTCAAGCTGGTTTCGTTACTCGTGATGCTCGTGAAGTTGAACGTAAGAAACTTGGTTTACGTAAAGCTCGTAAACGTCCTCAATTCTCTAAACGTTAATTCGTTTACCGAATCGGACAAAAAACCCTGGATTTTCCAGGGTTTTTTTATGGCGGTTAATTGGTAATTTAGACCTTTTTTCTTGTTATTGTTCATGCACATCCTTACCCCATACCCCTTCATGACACCAGAATGACTTCATCAAATAATAATTTGCGATCCCAATACAGATAAATAGCAAAATGACAGGAAGCTTGATCAGCATCTTATTTTCCTCCAGTTGTTTTTCTTATAATCTACCTCGGCTCAAGCCGATTGATCTTTGATGCTTGGTGCTTTTTAGGTTGAATTTTAGTATCCTAGTCTATTCATTAGAAGCTCATCAGGATTTATGTCAGTCGAAAGCGCGCCTCTTCAAGGAATCACTCTCTATAGTCATGCCGATGACTTTCGTTCCCATTGGATTCGCTATGTGCTTACCGAAAAACAGATTAAATATAACCTGATTTTGGTGGATGCCGATGATGAGGATCTGGCCAGTCTCAATCCTTATAATCAATTGCCTATGCTGATCGAAAATGAACTCAAATTATTTAATACTTCAATTATCTCAGAATATGTAGATGATCGTTATCGTCAGAATAAACTGTATGCCGATGCCCCAATGCCCCGTGCAGAGCAACGACAATATATCTGGCGCTTTGAAAATGACTGGTTAAAGCTGGCTGATCTCATGTTACGCCATCCTGATACGCTGGATAAGAAAGCCAGAACTCAGGCACAAAAGCAGTTACAGGATATCCTGATTTCACTGATGCCACTATTCCAGCATTTTCCCTATTTTATGTCTGAACAATTTAGTATCCTGGATTGTATGCTGGCACCAATTTTTATCCGTCTGAAACAGATGGGCGTAGAATTACCACAGCAGCAATGCCGTCCGTTTTATTTATATTGCCAACGAATTTTCAGTCGTCCTGCCTTTGTAAAATCCATGACATTGCAGGAAAAGAACCGTTATTCAGCGCAACTCAAGCACCCGTAGAGAAACCTCATGTCCGAACAAGAATTCAACCTTAGCCCTACCCGTCCCTATATGGCACGTGCAATCTATGAGTGGGTTTGCGATAACAATATGACGCCTTACCTGCTGGTGGATGCTACACGCCCAAATACCATGGTTCCTGAACAGTTTATTAAAGATGGACAGATTGTTCTGAATATTGTGCCACATGCCGTGCATGCGCTGCATATGGGCAATGATGCCATTAGCTTCTCGGCTCGCTTTGGTGGCGTTTCTCGTGATATTTATGTGCCTATGGCAGCAATACTCGGTATTTATGCACGTGAAAATGGTCAAGGTTTATTCTTTGATCCAGGTGAATATGAGCATACACAAAATGATGAAGATGCTTTAAAATCAAGCACTGAAGAACAAACTGAACAACCAAAGAAAAAACCGACTTTAAGACTATTAGATTAAAAATAATGGAGCAAGTGAATGGCTTTTGATTTAGTACAATATTTTGTTGAACAGATAGAGACTCAAAAGCCTGAGCTTCTAAAAGAATATATAAAAGAAGAAAGACGAAAATATATATCAGAAATCAATGCCTTAACTTTAGGAAAACTTATTACTGAATGGCGTCATAACCCACAAAAAATTTATAATGAAATCAATCATCCTGATGAATTATATATCCTGGAAATCGTGCGTCATCTCGCTACCAGTCCGGAAAATCAATCCACTCTGGATCGAGCCCAGCTTGAGCACAGCACTTCAGAAATTTTTCATTTACAGCTTATTGAATTAAAACAACTGCATGATACCGGCAACCATAATATCCATAGCATTCAGGAATTACTGACCGGGCAAATTGAACATTTATCTGGTCAAGCAGATGATTGGGTTTGGACAACAAACAAGCTAACAGAACTCAAAGGCTCTAAACCAATTGTGCAAGAAGAGCTATCATTGGAAGCATCAATGAAGGAGTTTAATCAAATGGTAAGCCAGAATCAGCAGCATCAAGATGTCGAAGAAGTCATTGTTATCAATACCCCAACATGGGCAAAGATTGTTGAACCCATCGTGGCGATTGTCATTCTTTGGGTATTAATCGCAGCCGTAATGCACGTGTTTGGCTAAAATAA
>NZ_JAUZUU010000022.1:0-29549 GCF_031844225.1 Acinetobacter sp. RRD8 | reverse complement strand
TTTTATAATCTTATATTCCTTATAGATCAGCTGATAACTGTTTATGTAATAACCTTGCAATTAAAACACACACTTCTCAATAAAGACCAAATTATAGAACTAGGGTTACCAGGGCAGACTAAATTTTTCCTATAGGTTAGTCGTGTTCAAAATAAGAATTTCTATTATTCAGGTTATGATAACTTTTCCGATTTATATTTTTCTTTATAGCCCACTTTTAACAAATCCGGATAATACTTTTTTACCTTTTCAGGGTCGAGAAGTTCAAGTGAAATCCTTTCTTTAAACGCTTCGATCTCTTCGCCTACATTGGCATATTTCCCCCCGAATTCGGGATATTTGATAAGGTCACACAATTTTTGAGCGAAAAATATAGATTGTTTTGGTGTCAACTGATATGTCGGTTCCAGTATCTTATCACTAACAATTAAGGAAGCTTTTTGATTAAAAGAAAATTCGATATGTGTAATTGTTCTTCCTTCTTTTTTTTGCTCATAACTTACGTCGATATCAGTAAGTTTATTAATTTGATCTATGGCAACCGTCAATACACGCTTTTTGAAATCTCCCATGGTTTTATATTCATTTTCAAGTAGACCTAACTTATCACGCAATTCAACCATACTAATATATAGCTTGCCTTTGCTACGCCATCTAATCAAAAGTTCATACAGCCGTATAGCGTATACACTAGATAATTGAGAAATTTGCTTTAATTCATAACGAGTAAACTTTTCTTCAAGTTTTACAAAAAGCTGTAAAATATCAGGAGCAAAAATTAGTTGAGCGCATGCGGCTTCTTTAACATAGCCAACTTTTGATACCCAACGGCTTTTGTAGACCGCTGGCCTACCTGTAACAGGATCTATGGCCTTATAGGTGAGTCTACGTTCAAACAAGTTATCACACGCTCCCTGAAGAGCCTCATAGGCCGCTTGACGACCCAAATTAAAGTGCTTCATGTATTCAGACGCATGGATTGTTAGCAATGTATCCGATGTAAGCTCTTTTTCAATTTCCCTAGCTGCAATAATTGCAACTAAAATTAAGCGTTGTTCAGACAGAGTCAATGCATAAGATGCTTCAATCAAGTTATTGTCTTTATAAATCAGATTTGCCATATTGTGATTAAAGAAATAAGTTCCATTAATAGACATTAACACTTAATGTCTATTAATGGAAGATATATTTATGCCAAGAAAACGTCCATTTATATCAAGAAAACGTCCATTTAAATAAAGGAAAATGTCCACTTATTGTCAGGAAAACGTCCATTTAAATAAAGGAAAATGTCCACTTATTGTCAGGAAAATGTCCATATAAATCCTCTGAAAACTATACCGTATAAGGCATTCAAAGGTCCTATAAATATAAATTTAAAGATATATATAAAATTAAAAAAGAACATTACTTGTGGATAACTTTATTTTTTAACTTTATTTTTCACAATAGTTGATTCAGGAGATTGAAACTTGTACATTATTTTTAACAAAATTACGTAACTTACATAACTTATGATTATCTTGGTAGGTGGTGAAAAAGGCGGAGCTGGTAAAAGCTGCCTCGCCCAAAACTTAGCAGTTTATTTACAAAAAAAGAATAGAGATGTTCTGCTTCTAGATGCAGATCCTCAAGGTACAACGACTGACTGGATTAAAGAACGTGATGAAAATGAGGATTTAAAAAATATTCCATCTGTACAAGCTTCAGGCAATATTCGTCAAGTTTTAAAAGATTTATCAAAAAGATATGAAGATATTATCATTGATGCTGGTGGACAAGATTCGGAAGCATTGCGTTCTGCTATGACTATAGCAACACATATGCTATTGCCTTTTAGGCCTAAACGTAGAGATCTAAAAACTTTGGATCATATGGAACAAGTATTAAAACTGGCACGAGCAGTGAATCCAGATTTGAATGCAAGAGCAATCATTACACAATGCCCAACATTACCGTCACAAGTACAACGAATTTTAGATGCTAAAGAAGCCTGTGTATCGTTTGGAATAAAAGCCTTAGACCAAATCACGACAAATCGAAATGTTTATGATGATGCAGATGAAAATGGCTTATCTGTTTTTGAAGTAACAAGTGATCCTAAGGCAAAAGCAGAAATTGAAGGGATAGCTCAAGAGTTTTTAGGAGTATAATTATGGCAGGTCTTAGTGGTTTAAAAAAGAAAAATGACGAGCTTTCAGATCAGGATAAACTGGTTGAAAATTTCATATCTGGAGCTGATAAAAGAGTTAAGGATCTAGAAGTTTCACAAAAGAAATTCGTTCGTTGTACCTTTTCTTTAAACCAAGAATTAAGTGAATTAATTGATGAGCTGATTATCAAAAGTAATAATGCTCGTGTTAACAGATCTAGTATTGTAAGAATAGCTTTAGAGTCACTGGCAGAGCAGAATTTAGAAGATTTTAAGCAGTTAGTTGATAATAGTTTTAAATAAAATTGAGAATGGGTTATTTAATTTATAAAATTAAATAACCTAACTTCATAACTTCATAACTTCATAACTTCATAACTTCATAACTTCATAACTTCATAACTTCATAACTTCATAACTTCATAACTTCATAACTTCATAACTTCATAACTTCATAACTTCATAACTTCATAAAAAATTAGGTGGTGTTTTAAAAAGTATGCTGAAAAAAATATGGCTTTTGATAGAATAGAGGTATGAAAATAACGCTACAAATTAAATGTCCTACCTGTCTAAGTAATAATATAAAGAGAAATGGCATCAAAGTAGATGGGAAACAAAACCATCAGTGCAAAGATTGCAAACATCAGTTTATTGGTGATCATGGATTAAGCTATCAAGGGTGCAACTCAGGTATTACGAACCTTAAGTGAATCGACCTATCAGATTCGTCCTAAACAAAGTCACTACGAATGTCTTGAAGTCGATGAGCTTAGGAGAAGCTGTAATTTTTCGAAAAAGTTAGATAATCACTTTAAGGCTTTCGATTTAACCTTCTTCTACATCAATAATGGCTGCATTTAATCCCAGTATAATTTTTGAAACACCACCTGAAATCAATCATTATTTGTGTGGGTGGTCGAGCTCCGCTTGGGCAAAAAAAGCTTCTGCTTTACGAAGAATTTCATTCGCCCGTTGCAGTTCTTTATTCTAGTTTTCAAGTTGTTTGATACGTTGCTGATCTAAATGCATTTGATGCCTGGCACGAAGTTTTTCAGGAGTACAGCCAATCTTGCGAGAAATTGTTGTGATTGCAATTCAAGTCGAGGGATATAGTCTTTTTCGGGTTTGACAAGTAAGCGAACTGCTCTTTCTTTGATTTCAGGGGTATATTTGGGTTTTGTCATCGGAACCTTCTCTCAAGAAAAGTTGTCTCCAACAAACCCGGTACGGTTCAGTAAAAGAGCTGTCCAAATCACATTGCAGCCCATTAACATAGCTAATTTCATTTTTTATGTAACTGGAATACAAAGGCCCTTGTTTTAACAAGGGCCTTTGTATTAAATTTATTGGCGTTACAGTTAAATGATATTACCAGTATCTTTTAACGAAAGATCTGTAGAGCGGAAACTCGTACAGATAATCACCAGAGGCTTGTAACTGCCAGTTCCTCATATTTTAAGGAAATTATTCTTTTGTACAACCGTTTATATGTAAATTTTTTTGTACACAGTCTAATTTTTTGAGAAATTGCTTTGGTTTCAATGCCTCAGATATAAAAAATTTCGTTAAATGTGCTTCGTCATACAATTTAAACCCATCGGTTCGTTCACTACGTCTGTACAAAAGATTAAGTTTGTAAGTGCAACTGTTTATATGTTGGCTTGATCTTCTTCGTGGCTTTGATGTGCAGGTGGATAAGTGACGGCAGGCATCAAAGGCTAAAGATTTTATAATCGCTTTCCTATCTGAAGAATTGCACTGGGGAAAGGGCGCAGGGAATACGTTGGTCGATTGTTTAAGTGGCATGTTGGGTAGTTCCCTCGCCGAGATAACAAGCCAATGAGAGAGAAAGGCGTGTGCGGGTGGATAGTTAGATCCAAAATACTCTCTTGCGACTCAGACTAAACGCAATCTGAGCGTGTCGATTGAAAGCGAAAGGCGGCTCCATACCGTGAAGAGCGACAACGGCAATATTCAAATACCTGTGTCAATTTTTATTGGCGAAGGTAGGGTGAATATTGCCGAAATCTGCTCAGGACTCTCCACCCATGATTCGCGATGCTCATCACGGGTGGAGAGTCCTGAGCAGATTTCGAGCATTAATAATCCTGTTGATAAATCATAAAAGCCCAACGCTTGTGTGTTTGGCTTTATCAAATCAATTGCAGGAGCTTATCCCTAAAACTGTCGTATAACAGCCGCAGTGATAATACCAGTCCCTATAGCAACTAGAGGTTTTTTGAAAATCACCGCTGTTATAGCTGTCGCTAATAATGCACATCGAGCACCAAGATCCCCCTCAATTGCAATTGGAGCCAATATAGCGACCAATACAGAAGCTGACATTGCGCTAATAAAACGTTGTATTCGGTCATTGATTGGGATAAAGGACATGATGAAAACACCACCCTAACGGGTGGCCAATGTTACAAGTGCCATAATGAAAATAATAAGTCCTACCGACTGTGTACTTATCTCTAAATTCATGCCTGTTTGTCCTTTAATAGCATACCAACAACGCCACCTACTAAAGCTCCAACAACAACATGAGAGTTTTCAGGTAAGTACCAATAAGCAAGTAATGAACTTATAGCTGCTGCTATCCATATACAGATAATTCTTAAATTTTTCTGCCCCCCAACAACCATTGACAGCAGAAAACAAGCCATAACCATATCTAGACCAAAATGGGTTGGGTTTTGAATAACACTACCAAAATATAAACCCAAACAAGTCCCTATTACCCAGAATAGCCATAGAGCAATTCCGCCACCAAATAAAATTCCAAGCCCTTGTTTTTGATTTTGAAATGCTTGTTGAGCGAATGCCCAATTCGCATCAGAAATGACTAATAGAATGCTATATCGTTTGAGTGGCGATAGATTCTTTAGCCAAGGGTATAAAGATGCACCCATTAAAATATGTCGTGCATTAATGAAGAAAATAGTCACTAGCAGAGGAATTAAAGACACACTTTGTCCCCATAATTCCAATGTGGCAAATTGAGCAGCGCCCGCAAATACAAAGGTACTCATCGAAATGATAGATAAAGGATCTAATCCAGTCTGAATGGCAGCTAATCCAAATGCAGCACCAAAAATTGCCACAAAAATAGAAATAGGAAGCAGACTTTTGAATCCTTTCCAGATAAGGTCATTATTCAATTTGCTAAGTTCTTGGTCTATGTTTGACACAACAGATCCTTGATATGAAAACCTTTTAAAAATAAAGGTGAGAGAGGAATTAAATTTTATAATCTATTTGAATTTATAAAAGCGAATAATTCAGTAGTATAGTATTCGTTTATCAAATATTAAAAGGTAGCGGTGAGTGCGTGATCTTCAAATTGATTGGCTAAAATGTTTCTTAGCTGTGGTTGATAAAGGCTCACTTTCAAGTGCTGCACCTGATTTAAACCGCTCTCAATCGGCTGTAAGTATGCAACTTAAAAAATTAGAAGAGGCCTTGCAATGTGAATTGGTTAAAAGATCAAGTAGACAGCTTCAACTGACATCACAAGGGGAGTTGCTTTTAGGTTATGCGAGAAGAATGATGGCTTTGCATAATGAAATACACAACGCCTTTCAGAATACAGAATTAAGTGGGCGCATAAGATTAGGTGTTCCTGATGACTACGCATCAACTTACTTAACACCAGTGTTAAAGAAGTTTTCTACATTACATCACAAAGTTGAAATTGAACTACATTGCGAGCAATCCACATCCCTTATTCCTCGTATTGAATCTGGTGATCTAGATTTAGCTTTAATCTCTAGAGAGCATTCACGCCAAGGAACTTTATTGTTTTATGAACCTCTTGTCTGGGTAGGTTCACCTCAGTTTGAAACTTGGAAAACAAGTCCTCTGAAAATTGCAGTATATGAAGATACAAGTTTAGCCAAACGTAATGCTATTCAGTCTTTAGCCCTCCAGGGGAAAACGTATCGGGTTGTATATAATAGTTCTAGTCTAGCAGGACAAATTGCTGCTGTTGAAAGTGGCTTAGCAGTCGCTGTATTCACACGTTGTAGTGTGCCACCCCATTTGAAAATTCTAGGTGCTGAACATGGGCTAGGACCACTAAAACCAATGCAAGTAGCAGTTTATCGAAGTCAAAAATCTCTAGAGTTTGAAGCTGTAAGCTATTTGCAGGACTTATTAATATCAACATTGAGAGAATCAATTGTATAAATAAAATGAGAAATTATCTTTATCCTACATTTAACTTGTCAGAAATTATTTAAGTGTCCAAGTAGAATAAGAATCAATGTCCAATGTTATGTGCGATTGAATGTTCAATTAAATAAGAATATCCAAACTTTCTGAGTCAAACCATTAATGAAGTATCCATACCGCCATATTTAGCACGCTATTTATAGAATGTAGCATTGCTCATGCCATGTTCACGGCAAAGAGTAGCGACAGGTGTACCAGATTCCGCCTGTTTCAGAATGGACATGATTTGACTGTCAATAAATTTAGATGTTTTCATACAGAATTTCCTGCTTGTATCTTAAGAGAAAATTCTACTTTTAGATCCTTTTATTTTTAGGAGGGGATTACCATCTGAACTCTTTAAAAGCAGCCTATGCAGAAATTTCTTGTTTGAAAAAGGCTGCTGCGTAATAAGTATTAATAAAATTTATGTATTAATTTCATAAGACAGAATAATAAATTTAAAAAATTGTGATGCACTTCACATACTGTCCGTTTCTAACAAAAAACCGTTCGTTTCTAACAAAAACAAAAGTGTTACATCCCCAAATTAAAACGTTACATGTCACGAGTTAAACCTGAAATTTGAAAGATAGATGTGTGTTATTTTTCTTCATTGTTAATTATTAATTAATTGATATTTATCTAAAATATTATTTTATTTAGCAGGGGAAACAAATTCATTGAAAATAAGAATACGATGCTGAAAACGATATAAATTTGATGAATAACTCAAAAATAAATAAAAAAACAAACCTCAACACATTTTTTAAAGAAATCTGCATAATTTCAAGCCAATTTCAAATTTTTTAAGATTTTTTAGATATAAATCTATATCAATGAACATTAATTCGAGATTGAACGCTGATTTACAACTCGTTTCCGCTTGAGAAATAAAGTAACTCTTTCAAAAAAATAGATGATTTCGTTCAAAAAAAATCGAAATTCGACGGATGGGATTTGAATTTTTTAATTCCTTTATGCTTGGGATTCAGGAGGGGAAATTGTTCTTAAAAAGAGCAGTTTATTAAGCAAGCCTACCTGTAGCTACAAAAAAAACTGCTGCGCAGTTTATTTTTGGTACGCAACAGGGCTTGTTAGGGGCGACCCCCTAAGACCCCAAAAAAACACCCTTTAAGCTGAGGCAAGTAATGAAGAAACCTAAACGTGACATTATTAAAAGACTCCGTTTTCTGCCCGCGCAAGCCGTACAACTGGAGTGGTTACTTAAAAAACAAAATGTCATTTTTACTGATTTTGTACATGGTTTGATCAGATATGAGTTTCAAAAAAATATCCATGGCGTTTTAGAACAACAGAAAGAAGAGGAAGGGAGTGTTAATTTCAGAAAACGAAGACGAGGTGAAAAAAGTATTACTCGTCCAGCTCCAGCCATGGATCCACTCTTTCTAAGAGAGGTGGGCAGGATCGGAAATAATGTGAACCAAATAGCCCGCTCACTCAATTTTTTGTGTCTGGCTCAACAAAACCAGATACAACGATTTTCATTTTTAGAATGTGTGGAAATTTTGGAGCTTATTCAGATTGAGCTACATCAATGCCTAGATGCTATCCATCCTTATAAGTTATCAGATCAGGCATATAAGAAACAAAAAGACCGGGCGATTAAAATTGCCACGGATACATCGAGATAATTTATGTTGATCAAATTTTTGAATGTGGGAACAGGAGACCCGGGCAAAGCTGCTTCTTATGTTTTAGGCGAGAAAGATCATCAAGGAAACATGAGGGCAGGGGTGCAGATCTTGCGAGGTGATGCTGTCAGTTTTACTGCTTTGGCACGAAGTGTCCCATTTCAATATTGCTACACCTCAGCCGTGATTGCATGGTCACCCGAAGACCGGGTCACTGATGAACAGCTTCATGAAGTTTTAGATGTATTTGAAGAGCATGCATTTGCAGGTTTGAGCTCAGAACAGTATCACATGACCGCTGTTATGCACCTGGAAGATGACGGTTCGCGGCATCTACATATTCTTGTACCACGCGTTGAACTGACATCCGGCAAGTCTCTAAATATAGCCCCACCCGGCCACCACCATTATTTTGATCCTTTGCGAGACTTTTTTAATTACAAGTATGAATGGGCAAGGCCCGATGATCAAAAGAGATCAAAGGAGGCAAAATTATCAAATCATATCCATTTGCAAAATGCTGCTGCTGTCAAAGCCGGTCTGAAAGATGAGCCCAAAAAGACACGTGTTGAACTGATCAATCAGTTTATTGAACAGCGGATTTTATATGGGGTGATCAACAACCGGCAGGAGTTACTTACTTCATTGTCTGAACTTGGTGAGATCACGAGGGAAGGGCAGACGTACATTTCATTAAAAACAGACCAGGCAACAGATCGCTTAAGAGAGACTTATTATCATGACGGATTTTCATTCTCTGATTACAGAGAAAATCAAACAGGAACAGAAGCAGTTAAAGGACCACCAGGAGGCAATGAAGAATATTCAAACCAGCTCAAAGAATATATTAGCGAACTTAAGTCAGTTAGAAAAAAACGTTTTAAATATAACCAGAAATATTACCCCGCTACTTATAGAGGCAGAGGAGGAGCTGAAACTCAGCCAGCAGAATCACGAGAATTTGAAAACTCAGCTCAAAAAAACGATTCTCGAAGGTCAGCAGCTGGATATGGAGTGGACAGCTTTGCAGTGCATGAACCAGCTGCAGTTCGACGACATCAAAATAGTGATGAGGCAGCAGAAGCAGCAGCACGAAATTTATCAGGCAGACATGATAAAGAGTACAGAGTTAATGAACAGAATACTAAGCAGAATGAAAAGCAATACCGAGACTCTTCAACAGTTATATCTGGAACAGCAACAAGATGGCTTGCAAAAATTGCTGGAAATCAGGACAGCATGCCAGAAAATGCTGTGGTGCATTTTGATATTCGGCGGGTTCAGCACCCTCTCATTTCTAAACCTTTTTATATAAGCTCAGGAGAACAACATGCGAGAAACTCCGCTACACCAACTGAAAACTCAAATGATATGGGCACTGAAGAACGAGATTTCATTACAAGCCCAACACCTTCAAGAATATCAAGCAATAAAGCAGAGCTTGTTGAAAACGCAAGAATTGCAGAAAAATTATCAGCAGAAATTGCTGCAAGAAATAGAGTTATTGCAGCAAGAATTGAACAACAAAAACGAGATGCTGCAAAGCTATCAACAGAAATTATCAAAAGAAATCATATCGACCGAATTAGACAATATTTTAGTCAATTTGGAGCCAGAATTACTCACGGTCTTAAGCAATTATTTGGGCGGTCCCAACCTTCAAAAACTTATACAAGAGGAAATACAGAAAGCAATACAACCGCATATGAGCTCATTCCGACAATTGGACTCAATCGACTGGTCAAACATACAAGACGTCTTTTCTCTACAAAAATCACTCCAGCTCATCTTGGACGACTTCAAGAATATGAACGACAGGCTCAACAAACTCTTGAATTAATAAATCAAAAAATAGAGCGACAAGCGATTAGTATGTTTCTGCTCAAAATGCGGATGCAGAATCCGGACTTGTACTTAAATCTAGCGATAGATGAAGCAAGATCGGCAGAAAAATATTTAACGCGATTGACTGCAGTAAATGCGTCAATTGATGACCCGATTTTATCTGTGAGAATATATGTTCAGCGCGTGAAAAACAGCCTTTTCTATCTTGAAGGAGAGCTATCTAAAATGGACAGGCACGACTTGGATAACATGAAGGGTCTTTGCAAGGTTATAGAACATCAAAGTGAAATGCTAAAAAGTTATAAAGCTATAAAAAGGTATCCCAGGGTACTCATAGATCGTGAAGTTAAAGAGCAAATTTATATATCCATTAATAAGTTAGAGAAACATATCTCTATTCGCGAGAATGAGTTGAAGAGGACTGCTGTTCATCATCATGAATCATTGAAATCAGTATTAGAGGTAAAACAGTCTAAAAAAGATAATGGGTATGATTATGATCCATTTTAATTAATGATATTTATACCTATTTTCAATATCTTAATACCGATTTCTATAAAGGAAGAGCTTATAGAAATCGGTATTAAGGTATTTTAACTTTTTTAATCCGAAAACTTGATGAGTGGAAAAGTATGACCGACAAAGTATTTCGAATTTAAGCATTCAATATCATGAATGAAAAGGTATGAAAGACAATATAAATCAATAATTTATAATAAAATTTGATTATTTTAAATACACCAATCATCCTTTAGAGTGGAAAAAAAGACCGACAAGTATCTGATGAGTGGAAAAGTATGACCGACAACAATCTGTATGAGCATAAAAGTAATATAGATATTTAAAATCAATAACTTATATTTTTTATTGCTGATTTTTCAATATCAAGTTGATTCGAAAGTGAAAAGGTATGGCCGATAAAGTATTATAATTTTAAGCATCAATATCATGAGTGGAAAGGTATGACCGACAATATAAATCAATAACTTATAATGAACTATGATTATTTTAAATACACCAATCATCCTTTAGAGTGGAAAAAAAGACCGACAAGTATCTGATGAGTGGAAAAGTATGACCGACAACAATCTGTATGAGCATAAAAGTAATATAGATATTTAAAATCAATAACTTATATTTTTTATTGCTGATTTTTCCATATCAAGTTGATTCGAAAGTGAAAAGGTATGACCGATAAAGTATTATAATTTTAAGCATCAATATCATGAGTGGAAAGGTATGACCTACAATATAAATCAATAACTTATAATGAACTATGATTATTTTGCATAAACCAATCATCCTTTAGAATGGAAAAAAAGACCGATAAATATCTCATGGGTAAAAAGATAGGTAGAAGCGTCATTAATAATGAAGGCTTAGAAAATCTCATGTTTAACTCGCGCTAAAATGCAGGATGAGTTAAATAACCACAATAAAAACTGTAATAATGATGCGATTCCTGAAGGAAAATGGCCGAAAACCTACCCTTTCTGATTCTTCGACGGTAATGTCGATTAATGGAGACTTTCAGGCTATTGCTTTATCTTTGGGGCAAACACTTCCTTCTGTACTTCTTGCAGAATTACACGATGATTTGGCATTTGAATTACAGCAAATTACTTTGTACGACGACACAGGATCAGTTCTGCAGTCTCTGAAGAATGCAGGCTATTCTCTGGTCCTCTGTTCAAATACCGCAACACCCTATGGAGAAGTAGTTGCAGATCTTCTGCCTGAGATGTTGATGGTCCACAAACAGTTGGTATGCATGCCCGTCTCATCAATCGTAAGGCTGGACAATGCTTGCAGGACGTATTGCCAGACTTGCTATGAACGCAGGTTTAATCAGGAAAAATAAATAATCTAAGGCCTTTAAAATTTAAGCTTTAAATTCGCTGCTATTTTTTCAATAAGCTCTTCTGGTACAGCAACTGCTTTTGCTAGCATATCCCATTTGGTTGCCACTTCAATAGTATGTTCCAGCACACTTAAAACATACCTAGGCGTGAATTTTCGGTTTAAAGACTGTACCGACAGTATGTCTTCTAAATTAAAATTCTTGCGCTTTCCATTAAGAGACATCCAGTGTAAATCTCCCATAAAAGATCCAGGTGCATAGCTGTATGTCAAATCATAAGCAGGGGCTAGTTGCCATTTACGATCTCGTAATATGAACGAGAAGTTTTTAGCATGGTCATCCAGATTGCGGGTCACAATATTGAATATCATACGCTTCAATATCTGATCAGCCTCTACAGCTGTCATTTTTAACTCATTCAGTAATATAAAAAGTTGCTCATAAGAAAAAGAGCCTGGCGACTTATAGTCAACATGAGCCAAAGCACTCAGTGTTTGTACATGTAATTTTTCATTTCCAATTCTGTCAAATCGCTGAGTCATGAAATGTTGGCTGTTACCTTCATTCAGTAAATAACAAGGCATCATATCAATGCCGCAGAAAATCGCCATTTGATGATAGACATATTCGACCGCACTCAAACCTGAGCCATTGATGGTTTCTCTATCTATATTTCCTTCACGCAGGCTATCAAATTTCACTAGATAATGCTTATAGCCAGGTGGAACATTTGTCTGTCCTGGAAGAACTTTTTTGAAATCTTCATTAAATGCCAGGATAGCTTTTGGTCTTTTACCACCGGCACTGGTAGCCACTCTGACAAGCGGCAAAAATATCTTGCAGTCCATTTCATGCCTATAATCTGCAGACAAGATTTTCTGGGTAGTTGCTACCAGTTCCTCAATGTGTACTGGATCCTGGGTATTCAACTCTCCGCGAGCTTTTGCAGGTAAGAATTCAAGTGCGCCCATGCCACGTTTGCCTATATAGCGTAGCTGATCAATCGGATTGATAGGAAGAGAGTGATCACCTTTCAAAGCTAACCAGGCATTTAAGATACGATTACCGAAATCATCTGGAAGGGAATCAGTCAGCATCCCAGGCAAGCCTTTAAAGGACTCTGGGCTTAAGGTATCAAAGCTATATATATAATTTTCACGTAGCGGCATCATCAATGGAGACAGTTCAATACCGGTTTTTACAAATTCAGGTATATACATAAAGGTACACTGACCGGTTGATGGGTCAACGCTTAATGCTCCTACATCCTGTCCCTGGTAAACTACTTTTAGTGTCTTTAAAATCTTCACCATCCGATATCTTCTTTATCTTTATTCTCTGTCTGAGCCGATGCTGAACCAATATGTGAGCCTGATGCTCTTTTACGTATTCGCCCTTTGAGTTTGAATAGCTGGATAGGTGATACCTGTTGTGGTGGTAGCAGATGATCGAGTTGCTCAGTATGTTCCAAGGCTATCAGGAGAGCCATCAAATCTTGCACACTTCCCCGACCCAGTTCCAGATTTTTGACTGAATAACGGCTAATCCCTGCAGATAAGCCGACCTCTTGCTGAGTAAGATTCAAGTTCAACCGCGCCTGTTTTAATCGGCTCCCCAGTTCTTTTCCCATGGCATCAGGTGTTTTTAAGCTACTGAATTTCATTGTGTCATCATCTTGTAGAGCTTTAAAAGTATTAATCAGCTCATAGTTTTAGCTGTTTAAGTATTTATTTCATTATGATTAAAAATTTAAGCATAAACCAATTTTTTAACGAGCAATGCTTAAAAAATTAATCATTATCAAAAGAAATATATTTTCTAGATTATCTATTTCTCAAAAAATAATTTTTGCTTAAATAACTAGATCTATCTAAACCATTGGTCAGAAAGTTAAAAAAATGGCGTCATTTTAAGACGCCCAATTGATTTTAAAAGGATTATTTTATTTGTATGAAATTTCCCATATCTCTACAATCTTGATTAATGTAACAAAAATCAAAAAGGTAAGCAGAATATGGCAAATTCTCATGGGGGTTTTCGTGCCGGTGCAGGCAGGAAGAAATCTGAAGAGACTAAAGTGATTCGTGTGCCAGAATCACAGGTTCTTGATATCAGAGCATACTTAAAGTCATTAAAAAAAGGAAATGAAATTAGTGATATCCGCCAGTTTGATCCTGTCACAAAAATGGAAATACCTCTTGTAATTGAGCGGGTTCAAGCCGGATTTCCCTCACCAGCTCAGGATTATATTGATAAAAAACTAGATCTGAATGAATTCCTGATTAACAATGCCAATGCCACTTTTATTGTTCGTGCGAATTCTCTTTCCATGCTAAATGCAGGAATTGACATTAATGATGCCCTGATCGTAGATCGCAGTATTGAAGCCCAGCACAGAGATATTGTGATTGCCTGTATCGATAATGAATTTACCGTGAAACGGCTCATCGTTGACTTAAAAGGCTGCTGGCTAAAAGCAGAAAATGATGAGTATCCAGATATCCACCCCGAAGAAGGACAACAGTTCGAGATCTGGGGAGTAGTCACTAATGTAATCAAGAAATTCAGATGAGCTATACGAAAGAAATATATGCGCTCATCGACGTAAATAACTGTTATGTCAGTTGTGAGCGGCTTTTCAATCCTAAACTGAAAGATGTAGCGGTTATTGTGCTTTCCAATAATGATGGCTGTGTAGTCGCTCGCTCTCAGGAAGCTAAAGACCTGGGTATTAAAATGGGCGTCCCCTTATTCCAGATCCGCGATACTGTAGAGCGACACAATATTCAGGTACTTTCCAGTAATTATGCTTTATATGCAGAAATGTCACATCGGTTTCATTCCATTCTGGCTGAATATGTGGCACCTGGTGAGCAGGAAGTCTATTCGATTGATGAGTGCTTTCTAAAGGTCACAGCCTATGCTCATAACTATAACCTGGTCGAATATGCCCAGCATATGAGGCAAAGAATTTTACAATGGATCGGCTTGCCAGTATGTGTGGGTATTGGCCGGAGTAAAACAGAAGCCAAGCTGGCCAATCATATGGCAAAGAAGGCGAAACGGTTTAATGGCGTTTGTGATCTTGTATCTATGGATCCGTGTCACAGAGATTACTTTTCAAGTCTGATCGACGTTTCGGAAGTCTGGGGAGTCGGCCGAAAGCACAGTAAAAAACTGAATAGCCTAAGCATCAATACAGTTCTTGATTTGACCCGGTCTAATCCACATCAAATGAGGAAACTATTTTCTGTTGTAATGCAAAAGACTGTAATGGAGCTACAGGGAATTTCCTGTATAGAGCTGGAATCATCTCCACCTACCAAAAAGCAGATTATCTCTTCTCGATCATTTGGTTCACGGGTAACGGATATTGAAGCTTTATCGGAAGCGATGAGTGATTACCTGCAGAATGCAGTTAAACGGTTAAGAGAAGATAGATCCTTATGTGGCTGTATGATTGCATTTGCCCAGTCTAATCCGTTCGATCAACATCGGCCTTTCTACAATAAATCGGTCAGTATCGGCTTTCCGGAACCTACGGACTCTGCCATTGTAATGAACAGGGTCTTGATGAAGCGTATGCATGAATTATTCAAGGAGGGGATAGAGTTTAAAAAATGTGGCGTGATTCTGACTGCGATTGAATCGAAACAGAGCTATATCTATGACCTGCTCTCGGATAGCTCAAAGATTGAGAAAAATGAAAAATTGCAGAAGGCGATTGAGGAAGTAAAAGTCAAATTTGGGGATAAGAAAATAGCAATTGGACCATGCAAGATGCACAGCCGTGCATGGGCAATGTCCAGAAAGAATTTGACTCAAAACTATTTTAGCTGGGATGGGATGCTGACTATCAATAAGTAGTTTTAAAAGCTATGAATAAAAAGTACACTGAATATACGGCTCATAATATGAGCTGATTAACCCTATTATTCGGCTCATTCAGAATGAATAAAGAAACCTGAAATGCAAAAATGGATCTGGCAAAGAAAAAACTGGACAGAATTTAGATGGCAAGATGGTCTGATCTTGCCAAAGACCAGACTTATTCATAAAAAGATGGGAGTTATTCTGGGCCAAAGCCAGTGTACGCTTGATATAGAGAATTGGTTTATTGAAAACCTGGTAAGGGAACTTGGGGCTTCTTTCGCTATAGAAAATGAGAGCTTAAATGGCTCCCTTATATATGCTTCTCTTGCCGAATCTTTTGAGATCAAGGGTGGGCAATCCTGTAGAAAGGATACTTATTATGAAAATTTGGGAAACCTCATATTTGATCTGTTAAACAATACAGAACTTCCTCTAACTTTTGAGCGTTTGATGCAATGGCATCAATGGCTGTTTAGCACTCCTCAAGGCAAAAGCCAAGACTTGCATGTTGGCGAACTAAGACGTCCCGGAACTATTATGCAGGTTGTTTCTGGCTCTGCTGATTACCTGAATATACATTTTGAGGCTCCTCCACGAAATGGATTAGAAGAACAATTAAAGGCATTTATTGAATGGTTTAATGACAGTAGAACAGATGTACTACTTGATCCACTCTTGCGTGCAGCGATAACCCATTTGTGGTTTGTGACGATGCATCCGTTTGAAGATGGAAATGGCCGTATGACTCGACTGTTAACCCATTTAGCATTGGCTCAGGTGGATCCATCAAGTATCCGTTGCTATGCGATGTCACCAATAATCTTTGTCAGGCGTGAAAGTTATTATGAGATTCTTGAACGGTCTCAAAAGGGGCATACAGATATTACCGGTTGGCTGGTATGGTTTCTCGATACTTTGGATGAGAGCCTTGAGGTTACTTTAAAACATATTCAACCAGTTTTATTGAAGAATCAGTTCTGGCAAAAAAATGCGAATCTTGATTTGCATGAAAACCAGCGTGAAGTCCTGGATTATTTAATAGATAAAAGTGCAAAGGGGCATGAATCTGAGGTGAGTGCAGCTGAATATCAGAAGATAGCCAAAGTAAGTAAAGCAACGGCAACACGCCATTTAACTGATTTATTAGATAAAGGTTGTCTTATCAAACTAGAAAGGGGCGGACGCAGTACTCGCTATCAGCTGTCCTGTTAATAGCCATATACGAGGCAGCTAGAATAATTATTATAGGTAACGTCTGAAAAGCCACCAAAACTTCACACATCATCATTTTTTGATGGGTCTGTTCATTATCTAATGGAAAGCGCTAACCACTGAAACCATTGCTGCATTTTGCATTGTAAAAAACTTGAGTATATTCAAATAAATCAAAATCTGCTTCAGTTCTTGATTTATAAATTTTCTGCTTGATCCTCTTTCGCTTGAACAATTAAAAGAAACTCACAGCAACAGCAATTTTAACTAATTAAAAGGTCTCCACAAAGTCGGTGACTATCCAGGTCATGTAATACCACTCTAAAACATTATAAGAAATCTTCATTCTTTCAACTCAAGCCAACATTTTTTTCCTAAATCTCACCATTGGAGAAGTCATTTTTTTGAATTTAGTAGACTCCAAAAAGAGGCTCTTTAAAGCTTTTTAATGGATAGAAATTTATAAAAATTTCTAAAAAATTCAGGCAGGAATAAAGCAGGTTATTCATGAGTTTGTATATGGATTGTTTACTTGAGCAAAAGAAAGATCACTCAATTAAATCGTATATGCCTAAGGACATTGAAGACTTTCTGATCAGAAATTTACCAAAAGTGATGCTTTGCTCATCAAGTTTAAAAACAGATAATCCGAGATCTTACCCGCTTGAAAAGTATCGCGCTTTGAAACATGAACATATTCAGCCAAATCATGAAAATATGCTGAACTTCATGATCATAGACAGTGATATAAATAGTCCTGACGCTTATCTGGACTTACCATGCCCATTTCCAAATATGGTTGTGATCAACCCTGAAACGGGTCATTGCCAATTATGGTACTTTTTAGAAAAGGGTGTTTCACGTAGCTTTAAGTCACGACGCAAGTGCCAAGACTACTATTTCAAGACTTTATTCAAACTGACAGCCATCCACAATGGTGATGCTGCATACAATGGTACGCTGGCAAGAAGTCCTTTTAATCCCAAACATATCTGTTTATACCCTCGAGTGAAGCCTTATACGCTCAATGAATTGAACCAAGGCATGGGAGTATCAAAATTGGATTATGAAAAGGATAATCCCGACAAATCTGAAGCTTTTCTGCTAATTCAAAAATACTGCCTACAAAACAAACAAATTTCTGAAACTATGGGCTTTGGCCGGAACTGCACGATTTTTGATATTTTACGGGTAAAAGCGTACAAGCTGCACGAGAAGTATGTGAGCGAAACTGACTTTGCATTCACTTTACAGGGTGAAGCCCAAGAAATTAACCAAAACTACTTTCCAAATAATTTGTTATCAGATAATGAGCTTAAGCATATGGCAAAAAGTATTGCCCGATACTGTTTTAAAAATATGCACTATCAGGAATCCGCTCCATGGTTTAGGGAACGGCAAAAAGCACGTGGGGCGCGAGGTGGTGAAGTACGATCAAGTCACTATGAAGGCGCCCGGAAAAAGTGTTTTGACCTATACATGCAAGATCCCTCTCTAAAAGCAACTGAGATCGCTCAAGCGTGTGGTGTATCAGAACGTACCATTCGAACCTACATAAAAAAAATTAAAGAGGATCAGGAACCAACTGTGGAATTAATTGATTATTCTGCTTATACAAATAAAGAACTTGCAACTCTCCTGGAGGTTTCTGTTCGTACAGTTCAGCGCAAACGTGTAGCAGCAAAGCTGGAAGCAGAAAGAGCCTTAAAACGTGCTTATTCACATACGGGATGACAAATTGGCAAATGGCCATTCAGCTAAATCTTGGTTTATTATAATTAATTTTGATATACATATTATTTTTATTAATTAATTACTAAAAATACCGTAAAGGTATATCTTATGAAACTGGATATTTTTACTGTGTGCCGAGATATTGATTTTGAACAAGTGATTTCATACTAAATAGACCTCTTTCATAAATCATTTTTTGCTCAGTTCCAAGTTGTAGATTCCAGCGATTAAATTGAATCTCAAACCAAGCCTTTTACCTCTATTTCGATAACGTTCAGCAAGGATTTTGAAGGTTTTCAGGCTGCCAAATACATGCTCAATTCCGATTCTTCTTTTATTGATTTCTTGATTATAGATTTTCAATTCAGGATCCAATTTACAGTGTCTTTTGGCTTTTAATGGCAACAGGCTATTCGGATACAACACATAAATCCCCTGATAGCCTTTATCTGCAAGGATAAAAGCCCCAAAAGGAATCTGGTTTAAATTACGTTTGAACAACTCGAAATCATGCACTGCACCGCGACTGGTACATAAACTCAGAATTTGCTGAGTTTTGTAGTGAATCATGGCCTGTACTTTAAAGGTATGGGTCTTTTTCTTGCCGCTATAGCTTTTCTTCTGTTTTTTTAGGCCTTTGGATTGGAATTTCCGTGGCATCCACGATCACAACATTCCAGTCGATGCCTTCGCCCTCGGGTAAATCTTTGGGTAAATTAAACAGATTGGACCGAATCAGGCAGTCTTCAACATGACGGACAATTCTTGAGGCTGTGGGCTCTGAAACCCCGTAACTCGTCGCAACGTGAAATAAGGTTCGGTATTCCCGCCAATAGCTCAGACAGAGCAGAACCTGATCCTCCAGGCTTAACTTGGGCGGTCTGCCTTTGGCAGAGACATGCTTCTGCAATTGCTCAACCATCAAATAGAAAGTTGACCATGAGATGCCTGTGTATCGCTTGAACTGAGGATCAGAAAGCTTGTTTGAATCGATGTATTTCATCCGCAGATTATGCACGAATGCCAAGAAATCCGAAGTGCAAATATTAACCAAAAAGAAGATCGTTTTTTGATTTATGAAAGAGATCTAATGAATAGCTTGAAAGGCACTTAAATATTCAGAAAATATTTATAAAGCTTAGGCTATATTCAAAATTAGTTATGGAACATTAATATTTGTTCAAATTAAATTTGAATTTTTACATTAGCTATAATGCATGATAATTATTATATTAAAGAATAATCTTTTGTATATAAATAATTTAAAATCAATAGTTTGAAAAAAACTAAAGATATCGTATGATACTTTTTTTTATGAGTTTTAAATATGCTAATCAGTGCTCAAGAACAAGACTACATATTGAAATCAATGGAACAATATATTTCTTCGACCCTCGGCTATACTCTTGAGAAATTAAGATTTCCCATTGATTTTGGTTTTACAGATCCTGAAGGTACTGCTAGATGTACTCTTTTTTTCTGTCAAGACTTGGACGATATCTATCTCAGATTTAGATGTTATGAAGGTGAAAAATTGATCGAAATTGCAAAAGTAGGATTTAATAAAGTCAAAAATGGTAATGGAACAGCATTGCTATTAACGTTGCTAGATATTGCTGAAAAATATGAATATGAGAGAATTTTTATTGAATCTCCAAACGAAAACAGCACAGCTTTTGCAGAAAAATTGGGTTTTGATAAGACGATGAATATAACTCCAGCAGATTTAAAGCTCAGCTTAAAAGTTCGCAGTATGAAGTTATAGTCTGACTAAAATGATACGACTCTTCTAAACTAAAAAAACTGATTTAAGCAATCAGCTTCTCTTGGACTTGGACTGCCACCACTCTCCTAGACAAATTTCGTCTATTCTTTTTGCATAGGAGAGAACATTATGAGTGGACAACGATACACCCCAGAATTTAAAGAAGAAGCTGTTAAATTGATTACTGAACGTGGATATTCTGTCACTGATGTGGCAGAACGTTTAGGTGTATCACAGCACAGCATTTATAAATGGCTAAAGGCCGTACAGCCTTTACGCAACAACCCTGATGAACATGAACTACTCGAAGCAAAGAAAGAGATCCTTCGTCTTAAAAGTCAGCTTAAGCAAACTGAAGAAGAGCGGGATATCTTAAAGTGAAAGCACTGCTTTCACGCCGCTTTGCAAGCCTGCCCGAGTAAAGTATCAGTTTATCCTTGAGTACAGCCATCAATTTAAGATTAAGACGATGTGTCGGGTTCTTAAGATTGCTCGTGCTGGCTATTATGCCTGGCTACATGAACCCGAATCAGGCAGAACAATTGAAGACAAACGGTTATTACAACTGATCCGTTCTTCTTATGATGCCAGTTATGGTATCTATGGTTATCGTCGCATCACGCTGGATCTTAAAGAGCTAGGTGAAAGCTGTGGACCGAATCGTGTGCTGAAGATCATGAAGAACAATGGCATTGCCGCTGTTCGAGGATATAAGAAGCATAAAAGCTATGGTCGTGGTCGTCCTCAGATTGTGCCACCTAACCATTTAAATCGAGAATTTGTTGTAAACACACCTGATACCTCGTGGGTGACTGATATTATCTACATCCGCACTTGGCAAGGCTGGTATATCTGGCTGTGGTTCTCGATTTATATTCAAGGAAAGTCATCGGTTGGTCAATGAAACCTACGCTTGCCAAGGATATCGTTTTGGATGCCCTTTTAATGGCGGTATGGCGACGCAGACCCAATGAACCTGTGATCATACACTCAGACCAAGGCTCACAATACAGTAGCGGAGACTGGCAGAAATTCTGTCAGAAGCATAATTTAGTTCCGAGTATGAGTCGTAGAGGCCTTGCGCAGTATACTGCTCATGGGACAATGCTGTTGCTGAATCCTTTTTTAGCAGCTTAAAGAAGGAAAGAATTAAAAAGAGGATCTATAAAACACGAGAAATGGCGCGTGCAGATGTATTTGATTATATCGAGATGTTTTACAATCGAATCAGGCGTCATTCGCATCTCGATGGGATGAGTCCAGAAGCCTTTGAGGCAGCTTCAAAATGAGGCCGTCTCGTGTCTAGGATACTGGGAGCAGTCCACTCATCAACAATATGTTGATTGATCTCCTGGCAACAATGGCTCGCCTAGACAATGAGAAACGTATAGAACGTATTAAGCAGGGCCTGACACGTTCGGGTTACAAGCCAACAGGTAAGAAAGCCAATGAGGCTAAGCACAAACGAATAAAAGAATTGCTAGCAGCTGGCAATATGACTAAGGAAGAAATTGCCAAAGCAGTGAATTGTGGAGTTGCAACTGTCTATCGAGTTGCTAAAGTTATCTAAAAGGGGCTTAACCGCCATTATGTTAAATAGGGCTTGTAAAATTATTCTTCAATAGAATTTCCATCAAGGTCATATAGCTTTACTTCTCTTGCACCAGTATTAAAAAATAACTCCTTAAAAGCTCGTATTTCAATCTTAGTTAAACTACCTTGTATCGGCTCCATTATTTGGACAATCGTAATAGGAGCTGTAAACTTGAAAAAAGATAAACCGTTAGAATGGTGTCTCATTAAAGCTTTTAATGTTGTTGTAGCGCTTTCAAAATCTGCCAAAATCATTCTTGGATGATCATAAGGTGATTTAGGAATTTCAGTTGCTTTGGCTATGCCATTCTCTGCCATCAAACTTATACGGTTTTTATAAAAATGTACCCATATCGCTTTAGGATATTTTTTTAAATCGTCTCTTATCATTTTAGTTCTTAACTTGGATGCTCATTTAATTATAAATATATATTTTTTTTAATTTCAATTGGATAATTCTTAATTTCTTCTAAAATTAACATAATACGGATTATGCGAAGTAGACTTGTAATGCAATTTGCATTACACTATTCCTAGTACATTAAATACTTGGGAAATATGATGGCTACTGTTAACTTCAGGGTCGATGAAGCCCTTAAAGAAAAATCTTATTCAATCCTTAAAGAGCAAGGTATTGCACCTACGGATTTCTTCACTAGTATTCTTGAGTATGTTGCTACGACTGGGAAACTGCCTGTCAAAAAAGCTTTGCTTTCGGAAGAAGATGAAGAATTATTAGCTCTTGTCCGTAAGCGCATTAATGATCCTAAAGAGATGTTTGAGGAAGTCACATTAGATGACTTATAAGCTTTTACGTCACAAGGACTTTACAGCAGAATGGGAAAAACTCCCTGTTGCTATACGAGATCAATTTAAAAAGAAACTAGCCAAAGTCATAGAGCAGCCACATATTCCAAAGAATATGCTTAGAGGCGATCTTGCAGGTTGCTATAAAATCAAATTATTAAAAGCTGGTATCCGACTTGTCTATCAAGTTAAAGATGATCAGGTAGTTATCCTGCTCATTACCGTCGGAAAACGAGCTGATAGCATAGTTTATGACGAAGCGAAAAAGCGAATTAAAGACTAAAAATGGGAGCTTATAGCTCCCATTTTTGCCTTCGTATAAGGTGTATTATGTTAATTTTAGAGAAACTACTAAATTATATTGAGTTGTAAATAGTTGAAATTCCGTTAAGATATATTGGATTAAATTCTATTCCTAGATAGCATTCGTGTTGACTCATCTCTCCAAAAAACTTTGGTTTTGTTTTCTTATGGTTTTTGCCATAGGATGGAGTAGTGTGTCTGTTGCATCAGTAAAGATAATGCATATCAATATGCAAACTGAAATGAGCCAAGATCATTGTTTAGATCAAGCACAGCAAGTCACTCAACATGGTATTAATCACGAAGTACAGACGAATACCGATTGCCATAATCATTTAGTTATTAATCACGAAGTACAGACGAATACCGATTGCCATAATCATTTAGTTATTAATCACGAAGTACAGACGAATACCGATTGCCATAATCATTTAGCTATTAATCAGAATATAGATCACAAAAAGTGTCAGGAATGTTCTAGCTTATCCTGCCAGACACAGATCTCATGTCTTCATTCTTTGCAAAGCTCGCTAGATCCCCTAGATACCTTCTATTCTATAGATCAGCCTAATTTTTATTACCTCAACCAATATCTAAATGGGTATTGGCAAGAAATTTCACGTCCTCCTAAAACTTAACCAATTTTTTTTAAAATTTATTTATTTTTCAAAAATTAAGGTTAAGTTATGTCTCATAAAATTAGTTCGTACCTATTAGCAGGTATTTGTTTTGCATCGTCGCCTTTGGTTTTTGCCGAAGTGCGTGAATATCAGCTTGTTATTGATGAAGCAGTGGTCAGCCCAACTGGAAAGCCTGTAAAGCGCATTACCGTAAATGGTCAATTTCCTGCGCCTTTGCTTGAGTTTGAAGAGGGTGATGAAGCCATCATTCGCGTGAAAAATAATTTAAAAAACCAAGATTCTTCTATTCATTGGCACGGACTGTTGTTGCCGGGCATTATGGATGGTGTACCGGGATTTAATGGTTTTAACGGTATTAAGCCTCAAAGCGAGTATGTTTATAAATTCAAGATTCGCCAAAGCGGGACTTATTGGTATCACGCTCATTCTAAAGGACAGGAACAGGACGGCTTATATGGTTCTTTTGTGATTTATCCAAAAGGTAAAACACCATTGGCAGCACATGAAAAAGCTGAACGTGACTATGTGGTGATGTTGTCAGATTTTCATGAAAAAACCAGTGATCAAATTCAGAAAGATCTTAAAATTTCAGCTGAATATTATCAAAATCAGCGTGAAACCTTGGGTGATGTTTGGAAGCAGGTTAAACGTGATGGCATAAAAGCGACATGGTCTGACCGCAAAATGTGGAATCAGATGCGTATGCTAAAAACCGACATGTCGGATGTTACAGGTTATACCTTCCTCATTAATGGCAAAACACCTGAACAAAATTGGACAGGAATGTTTAAACCGAATGAAAAAATTCGCCTACGTTTTGTGAATGCATCTGCGATGTCTTTCTACGATGTCCGTATTCCTAACTTGAAAATGACTGTGGTCAGTGCTGATGGTCAGCCTGTAAAACCTGTTGCTGTGGATGAGTTTCGTATTGGCACAGCTGAAACTTATGATGTGATTGTGGAGCCAAAAGGCGGACATTATCAAATTGAAGCTGAGTCAATTGACCGTGCAGGCTATGCGATTGGTACACTGCACAATGAATTAAATCCTATGACACATGGCATTCATATGCCTGCACCACGTCCACGCTCACTTTTGACCATGGAAGATATGGGACATGGTGGCGGTGATCATGCAGGAATGGATCATTCGAAAATGAACCACGGCAATATGCAAGGCATGGATCACTCGAAAATGGATCATTCAAAAATGAACCATGGCGATATGCAAGGCATGGATCACTCGAAAATGGATCATTCAAAAATGAACCATGGCGATATGCAAGGCATGGATCACTCGAAAATGGATCATTCACAGCATGGCACAGCAAAACCACAAGAAAATGATCAAGTGGTTTATGGTTGGGCAAATGCATCTACACCTGCGGGCAATAAAGCCTTGCAATATAGTGATTTAAAATCTTTAGAACCGCAAAAAGATACTCGTGAAGCTAGCAGTGAATTAGTAGTGCGTTTGGGCGGTACTATGGAGCGTTATATTTGGACGATTAACGGTAAAAAATTCAGCGATGCTGAGCCATTAAAAGTGAAGTATGGCGAGCGTATCCGTATCAAATTTATTAATGACAGTATGATGGCGCACCCCATGCATTTACATGGCATGTTTATGCAGTTGGAGAATGGTCAAGAGTCGGTAGATATGCCGAATAAACACACATTGATTGTACCACCGGGTAAAACAGTGACTGCTTTATTAACTGCGGATGAGTTGGGCGAATGGGCAATCCATTGTCATTTGTTGTATCACATGAGTGCAGGAATGATGAACAAGTTGATCGTGGCAAATGTTAGCGATGAACAAGTGTCTACAACGCCAATTCAAGGTACAAATTCGACTCAAACTCACCAAGTAACTGAGCAAAAAGGAGCTGGACATGCACATCACTAATTTTGTATTTAAAGCGTTTTTTTCTGTTGCGGTATTGAGTTTAACAAGCTTAAGTTTGGCGCACGAAGGGCATCATTCAACTGCTCAGACTGATGGAAAAAATGTACCATCAATGAATCATCAAGCGATGTCTGAGATGGATCATTCACAGCATTCTCCACAAGAGCATGCACAACACATGCAGATGATGGGGAAAATGAATCATGCTGCACATTCAGCACCGATGAACCATCAACATGCAGGTCATCAGCCAATGCATCACAAATCAACAGAGAAACAGCAAGATCAAAAAGTACAGAAAGGAGATCAACATGCGCACCATTAATCTTTTTTCTAAAACTGTTTTAGCAAGCTCTTTGTTGATGGTCAGTGCAGTGAGTTTGGCACATAATGGTGAAGATCATAGTGCGCCTGAAAAAATGACAGTTGCTACATCTTCTAGTCAAAATCAGCCGATGCAAATGGATCGCTCTCAAATGAACCATAGCCAAATGAATCAGGCACAACATCAGGCAACATCTACGGTTAATCATTCACATCATGTACCAGATGCGAATGCTCAGCAGAGTTCGCATTATGATCATCGCTCAGAACACGGTGCGCAAATTTATGCGATTACGACAGTGGACAATAAGTGGCTTGTCAATGAAGATGGCACAGGTGATTTAAAGTCAGAGTTTGAAACCCGTATTGGCACAGATGAAAATAAGGTTTTTATTAAAATTCATGCCGATAAAGAAGAATCGCATGATGCACATTATGATGCCAAACTTTTATATAGCCGTATGATTTCAGACTTTTGGGATGCACAAATTGGTGCACGTTATCGTAGTGAAAAAGTTGAACTCAATGATCATCGCAAAGACACCGAAGAAAATGTTGATGCGGTGATTGGCTTACATGGTATGGCGCCATATTTCTTTGAAACTGATGCTTATCTCTATGCGGGAGAAGACAATTATGCGGGCTTTAGCCTAGAAACGGAACGTGATTTTCTGATTACGCAAAAGTTGATTATTCAACCTTATTTAGAGTTGGATGCTATCTTTAGTGATGACTCTAAATATGCGAAAAAAACTGGTTTAAGCAGTGCAACCGCAGGGTTTGAAACTCGCTATGAAATCAGTAAAAAGATCATGCCGTATATCGACATTGCCTATGAGTATTCAAAAGGTAATGATGAAACGTCGTGGCAAATAGAATCAAACTCTGAGAAAGGTTGGTTATATGGAGCTGGTGTTAGATTTAGATTTTAATTAATTTAATGATTACTAAATAGCTTTATTTAAATAAAACTCTAGCTTAATGTGGCCGGAAGCAAAATGTTAACTTATTTTGCTTCCTTCCATTTAACATAATGGGTGTTATACGCAATAAAAAAACCTGGGCACCAACCCAGGTCTAAAATTTAAAAAACAGATAAATATCAGTGCAATAAATTCAATTTTCTAATTTCGCATAACGGCCATTATGTTAAATGGAAATCTAAATTCCTAATTTATACTATAAAAAAATTAATTGAGCAGATTACATGAATATTGATGTCTACACAGATCATGGCCAAATTGATAGAAAAATTATTGAAGATTATGCTGAGTCTATTGGTTATAAATTCCCTAAGTCTTATGTTGAATTACTGAGTAAACACAATGGATTAACTCCTCAAAATAACTATTTTGAGTTTTTAGATCATAACAATGAGTTTACAGATAGAGACGTATATTTTTATAGCTACGGATATGAAGAAATAGAAATTTGGGATGAGGAAGATCGTAAAAAGTATGAGGATTCCATCAAAAAAGATGAAGCAATTGAATTAAATCAGCCTGATGAATACATGTATGAGTTTATGGATAAACACATAGTGATTTTCGGAGAATGTGCAGGTGGTGACTTACTAGCTTTTGATTACAGAGATGATCTTGATACTGATGAACCACCTATTACTCTGATTTATCATGATGACCTTATCCAAATATCACCCACTGAAAATAAGTTGAGAACTATAAAATTAGCAGATAACTTCACTTCTTTTATGGCGTTATTGAAAGAGGATAATTTTTAAATTTCCCTAAAATTAACATAATACACCTTATACGAAATGCGTTATAATTCTCTTGAAAATTCAATGCTGTAGTTTCTAGTTGATAGCCCATCTTCCCCAAGATGGGTTTTTTTTATGATTTTTCACGTTCCATGCCTATTATTTAATCAAAGTTTCACAACTTTATTCATATGAGTTAAACAATCGTGGTTAATCATAGGGTCTAAAAAAACGGCTCCAAAAGCCTCTTTTTTCGGATTCTGGTTGTTCAGGGGTAGCAATCTGTTTAGGTGAACCGTACTTGGTTTATTGGAGACAAGTTTTTAAATCTAATTTATGTAACTATAGAGTATACCCTAAAATTACATTTTAAAAGTTCTTAAAAACATGTACCATTTAAATGTTTTTTAATCATAAGTAACATGTAACTTTGGTATTAAAGATTTATAATTTACGAAATTGTTCATTTTTATCCAATTGGGGCGTAAAAAGTGAAAGGCCAAAAAGTAGGCTATGTGCGAGTGAGTTCGGTCGAGCAAAATACGGGACGTCAACTTGAGGGAATTGAAGTCGACCGGATTTTTGTTGACCGTGCTTCAGGTAAAAATACCGACCGACCGAAATTTCAGGAAATGTTGAATTATGTCCGGGAAGGAGACCGGGTGATAGTACATTCCATGGATCGTTTTGCGCGAAGCTTAAAAGATTTGGTGACTGAAGTGGATAAACTGGTCAAACGAGGGATTGCCATCCAGTTTGTAAAAGAAAATATTACTTTTACGGCCCAATCCACCCCGATGGATAATTTGATGCTGCAACTGATGGGTGCTTTTGCACAGTTTGAACGTGAGATCATTTTAGAGCGGCAAAAGGAAGGAATTAAACTTGCCTCTTCTCAAGGGAAGTACAAAGGCCGGGTACATAAATTGAAACCTGATCAGGCTGAAGCTTTGCGACAAGACTGGAAGGAAGGGAAGTACCCTTCAAAAATGGCATTAGGCCAGGCATTTGGAATTAGTCGCCAAGCGGTATATCGGTATTTAAAAGCCGGGAAATAACTCAATTGAAATTGGCGACTATATTTAGTTTAGCTTATGAAAATCGTGAAACGTTGATTAAATAATAAGTGCAGAAAGCAAAGAGTTACTAATTTTATACAATATAAGTTTTTGATTTATAATTAATTAACTCGATTGCAATCTAGCTTTTTCAGCAACGATTTATCTTTTTTAAAATAGTATTAATTTATTTTTTTGAGAACAAACCTTAACAAAATTACAAGTTTGTAATTTTGTCGTCATTCGGATGTATATATTTACTCATTATTATAAGTAAAGATTTTTTTGGTCCAAGATATGATCAGATTCAATAATATGTACATGAAGATTATTTTAGTTATTTTTACTATAGTTTTTTCAACCAGTAGTTTTGCTGATGGGGGACTCCGTTTCTTAGAGAAAAATTTAGAAATAATTAACAAATAATTAACATAGTAATTTAAATTAAAAAGTGATTTATCAGGTGAATTTTAACTATATAAATAATTTATTTAATTTAATAAACCTTTCATAAATCATTTTTTGCTCAGTTCTATGTTGTAAATTCCAGCAATTATCATAGCCACGCGGCTGTTACTGAAGAGAATAGTAAGAAGCTAATATTTACTGTAGGTTTGACCACTACGTTTTAATCGTAGAAATTATAACCGTTTTTATTACTCAAAGTTTAACTTTTGTGATTATCTAAAAACACATAGCGGTCGAATGGCCATATTAACTGACTTAAAATCAGTCGCATACTTTAATGTAGCGGTTCTGATAGCACAAAAGTTCGCAGCATGAAAACGGAACCGGCATAATTGATTTATAGTGAACCCATACACTAAGCATAATGATTTAGAGGACGATAATCCCAATGAAAAAATTCCTTTTAGGA